>DATBXZ010000062.1:0-7951 GCA_036513995.1 Solirubrobacterales bacterium
CCCTCGACCGCGGCGCGGCGGTCGGCGAGCATCGTCTCCTGCGGGAAGGCCGCGATCCTCTCGGCCAGTTCGAGGGCGCGGTCGAGGTGAGCGCCAGGGGCGACGACCTCGGTGACGAGACCGATTCGCAGCGCCTCCTCGGCCTCGACCGGGCGGCCGGTGAGGATCAAGTCGAGGGCGCGGCCCATGCCGACCAGTCGCGGCAGGCGCTGGGTGCCGCCGTCGACCAGCGGCACGCCCCAGCGGCGCTCGAAGAAGCCGAGGGTGGAGGTCGGGGTGACGATGCGCAGGTCACACCACAGCGCCAGCTCGAGGCCACCGGCCAGGCACCAGCCGTCGATCGCGGCGATCGCCGGCTTCGACGGGGTGAGGCGGGTGAAGCCCTCCGGGCCGGCGGGGTCGTCGACGTCGAGATCGAGCGCCTTGAGGTCGGCGCCGGCGCAGAAGGCCTCGCCACCGGCACCGGTGAGGACGAGCACACGGGCGCCGGCGTCGGCCTCGAAGTCGTCGAAGCCCTGGCGCAGCAGCGCCGCGGTGGCGCCGTCGACGGCGTTGCGCCGCTCGGGACGGTCGATCGTCAGGACCGCCGCTGCGCCAACTCGCTCGTAGCGAACCTCCCGGCTCATCGGCTCATCCTCCCACAGCCCGTTTGACCGAAACGGGGCCCAGGGTGGGAGCGGGCGGGCTAGTCGCGGCGAACGGCGCTCACGGGGTTCGCCGGCGACACCCAACTCCCGGAACTGCGCCCCGGTCGCGGGCCAGGGAGGGCAGGCTCCCCAAGGCCGGGAGCAACGCTAGGCATCGGCCCGGACAGGCCCACGAAAAAACGACCGGCGATGGCGCTCGTTGCCTGCCTCGCGCGTAGCCTTCGCGCTTAGAAGCTCGGTTGCACCACCTTCGAGGCCGCTCCCCACTTGGCTTCCGCGGGGACCGGTCTCTCCCGGTCGCAAGGCGAACCTAGCGGCTCTCACCGCGGCCGCGCAAGGGGGGTGGCGGAGACGTTTCCGCAAAGTCCGAGGTAAAGGCCCCAGAACAGCTGGTGGCGCCCGTCCGTGGGGCGATGTACGGTCTCGGCCGGGATGAGCTCGGGAACGGAGGCGTCGGCGCGCAGAGCGCGGCGCAACGTGGTCCTCACCGCCGCGATCGCGGGGCTCGGTGGGCTGCTGTTCGGTTACGACACCGGGGTCATCGCCGGGGCGCTGCTCTTCATCAAGGGCGACTTCGACCTCGGCAGCTTCGCCCAGGGCTTGGTCGTCGCCGCGGTCCCGATCGGCGCCGTCGCCGGCGCCGCGATCGCCGGGCCGGCGGCCGACACCTACGGGCGGCGGCTGATGATCCTGCTCGCCGCCGGCGTTTTCATCGTCGGCGCCCTGGCCAGTGCCGCCGCGCCCGGGGTCGAGGTGCTGGTCGCGGCGCGGATCGTGATCGGCGTCGCGATCGGGCTCGCCTCCGCCGCCGCCCCCGTCTACATCTCCGAGGTGGCGCCGCCGGAGAGCCGCGGTCGCCTGGTCAGCTTCTTCCAGCTGGCGGTGACGATCGGCATCCTCATCGCCTACCTGGTCGGGCTCGCCTTCGACGCCAGCGAAGGCTGGCGCTGGATGCTCGGGCTCGGCTGCGTGCCGGCCCTGGCCCTGGCCTTCGGGATGGTGCGGATGCCGCAGAGCCCGCGCTGGCTGGTGATGAGCGGCGACGACTTTGCGGCGCGGGCGACGCTGGCGAAGATCCGCGTCGACGACCCCGACACGATCGACCGCGAGCTGGAAGAGATCAAGGAGAGCCTCGACGAGAAGCCCGGGGCCTGGAGCGAGCTGCTGCAGCCGGTGGTGAAAGCGGCGCTGGTGGTCGGGATCGGGCTGGCGATCCTGCAGCAGGTGACCGGGATCAACACGGTCATCTACTACGCGCCGACGATCGTCGAATTCACCGGCGTCAACTCCTCCGCCGGCTCGATCCTGGCCGCGGTCGGGGTCGGCGTGATCAACGTCGGCTTCACGATCCTGGCGCTGCGACTGCTCGACCGCGCGGGACGGCGGACGATGCTCTTCATCGGGGTCACCGGGATGACGCTCTCGCTCTTCGCCCTCGGCGGCGCCTTCAAGATCGCCGGTGGCGGCAGCACCCTGGCCTCGGCGATCGCGATCGGCAGCCTGATGGCCTACGTCGCCTCCTTCGCGGTCAGCCTCGGGCCGATCTTCTGGCTGCTCAACGCCGAGATCTACCCGCTCAGCGTGCGCAGCAAGGCGGCCGGGCTGGGAACGATGGCCAACTGGACCTTCAACTTCATCGTCTCGCTGACCTTCCTGCTGCTGATCGAAGCGCTCGGGCGCAGCGGCGCCTTCTGGTTCTACGGCTGCATCGGCATCCTCACCCTGGCCTTCTGCTGGAAGTTCGTGCCGGAGACCAAGGGCAAGCACCTCGAGGACATTCAGGCCGAGTTTCAAGCCCGGGTCGATTCGCGCGCCTGAGAAGCGGCTTCGCTTACCCTCCGCTGATGCGAATCGACGAGATCATCGCGGCGCGGCGGCCGACCTTCTCGGTCGAGTTCTCCCCGCCGAAGACGGCGGCGGCGACCGAGCAGCTCTACGCCACCGCGCGTGAGCTCGGCCACCTTGAGCTCGACTTCGCCTCGGTCACCTACGGCGCCGGCGGCTCGACCCGCGACGGCACGGTCGAGATCACCAAGGCGCTGAAGGACGACGTCGGGCTGGAGACGATGGCCCACCTCAGCTGCATCGGCGAGACCACGGAAGGCCTGAGGGCGACCCTGGACCGGATCGAGGCGGCGGGAATCGAGAACGTGTTCGCGCTGCGGGGGGACCCCCCGCGCGGAGAAGAGGGCTTCGTCCAACCCGAGGGTGGCCTCGGCAGCGCCGCCGAGCTGGCCGCCTTCATCGCCGCCGGCTGGGACTTCGCGATCGGGGGCGCCTGCTTCCCGGAGGTCCACCCGGAGGCGCCCGACCTCGAGACCGACCTCTCCTACTTGAAGACCAAGGTCGACTCCGGGGCCGGCTTCCTGATCACCCAGCTCTTCTTCGACAACCGGGTCTACTTCGACTTCGTGCGGGCGGCGCGGGCGCGCGGAATCGAGGTGCCGATCCTGGCCGGGGTGATCCCGGTCGCCAGCTTCGCCCACACGAAGCGGATCTGCAGCCTCTGCGACGCCTCGATCCCGGCGCCGCTGGAAGCCGCCTTCGAAGCGGCCGGTGGCGATCCCGAGCGGGAGTTCGAGCTCGGCGTCGCCTTCGCCGCGCAGCAGTGCGCGGAGCTGCTGATCGCCGGCGCGCCCGGCATCCACTTCTACGCTCTCAACAAGGCGCCGGCGACGCGGGCGGTGCTCGGAGCGCTGCGGGCCTCGCGACCGTGGGAGCGAGTCCGCGGCGACGCGGCGACCCTGTCCGGCCGCGCCGACTAGGCTGCGCGGCGATGGGCGAGAAGAACGAGCGAGAGAAGCGTCGCCAGGAACGGATCGAGGCCGAACAGGTCGATGCGGGCTCCAACCGCAAACGGCTGATCGTCGGCTACGCGATCGCCGCGGCGGTGGTGCTGGCGGCCGCGGCCGTGATCTTCGTCCTCGCCAGCGGGGGCGACGGCAATGGCAGCAAGGAGGGCGACGCCCACATCAACCTCAACGCCTCGATCGGCTCGACCAACGGGGTCGAACCCGACAGCCGGGCGGGGACGCCGCCGCCGCCGGCCAAGGTCACGAGCCTCGCGGTGGCGGCCAAGCAGGCAGGCTGCGACCTGCGCCTGCACCTGAAGGACGAGGGGCACGAACACCTCCCGGTCGGCTCGCCGCCACCCCACTACGGGACCAACCCGCCGACCTCCGGCAACCACGTCGAACCTCCCTACCAGCAGGCCGATGGCGCTTACACGGAAACGCCGGCCGAAATCGACTATGTCCACTCGCTCGAGCACGGACGCATGGAGATCCAGTACGCGCCGGACCTGCCCGAAAAAGACCAGCTGGCGCTGAAGGGCCTCTACGACACGATGTACGGGGCGACGCTGCTCTTCCCCAACGACAAAATGCCCTACGAGGTCGCCGCGACCACCTGGACCAACCTGCTCGGCTGCCCGGCCTACAAGGGGGCAATCACACTCGACGCGATCCGCGCCTTCGGCAAGGCGACCTGGGGCAAGTACGGCGGCGAGCCGGTGACGGCGTTCACGTTCACCGGGCCGACGCCGGCCGAACCCTCTAGCTAGGGGCGCGGTAGGCGGGAAAGAAGCCGGTGGGCTCGCGGCCGGCGGTGAGGCGCTCGTAGGCGGCCGGGTCGCAGACGATCTCCGAGGTGCGCCAGGTCTCCTGGCGGTTGGCGAAGCCGCGCTTGAACTCCTCCAGGGCGTCGCCGGCGACGATGCCGCCGCCGAGGTTGAGCGGGAGCGAGAGCGCGGCGGCGTGCTCGACGAGGCGGGCGACGACGCTCTTCATCGGCGAGTCGCGGAGGTGGGAGTCGGCGCTGCCGGAGAGGTAGTAGTGGAGGTAGCCGTCGCTGACCGCGGCGAGCGAAGCGGCGGCGAGGGTGCCGTCGGGCGCAGTGGCGAGGGCGAGCCAGGTGCCGGTGGCCTCGAGCACGCGGTCGAAGTAGGCGGGGGCGAAGAAGTAGTGCTCGGCGGCGGCGGTGCGGCGCATCGTCTGCTCGTAGACGTCGAGGAAGCCGGCGCGCTGGGCGGGGGTCGTCTCGATCCCGGGGACCAGCGCCAGCTGGTAGCCGGCCTCGACGTTGCGGCGGACCTGACGGCGGTCGCTGGGGCGGCTCTTCGGCGCCAGGGCCGGGTCGGCGATCTGGACGATGTTGCGCCCGCTGGTGGCGCTGAGTGGCGGCGGGCCGAGCCGGTGGCGGAGGAAGACGCTGACCAGGCCGGTAGCGGAGAAGTCGATCGTCCCCGGATCGAGAGCGGGAGGAGTCGGGGGCATGCCACTCAATCCGGGATACCCGTAGGGGGAAGTCGCGTCGCGCTCGAGGCCGCTGCCGATCGAGCGCACGATCAGCGGGGCCAGGAGCTCGGTCTCGTCGCTCTCGATCCGCAGCGTGTGGGTGGCGCCCTCGGCGTCGAGGAAGGAGCGGGAGCGGAAGAAGTGGTCAGAGACCGCGGCTTCGCCGCAGTCCTCGATCAGCTCGGCCGTGGCGGAGGGACTCACTCGAACAGGTCGGCAGCCGCTACGCGGAACTCGTCGGGGAGCACGCCCCAGACCTCGCAGTCGTCGGGCGGCGCGCCCTCGCGGGCGAGGTGGGCGCGCAGCGTCCCCTCGTAGACCCAACCGAGGCTGGTCACGGTCTTCTTGGCGATCTCGTTGCGGGCGGGAATGCGACCGTAGACGCGATGGGCGCCGTACTCGTCGAAGGCCCTGGCGATCGTCAGCGCCTCGGCGCGGCGGCCGACGCCCTTGCCGCGCACGTCGTCGCCGATCAGCGCCCCCAGCTCCGGCGCGGTCTGACGGAAGAGCCCGTAGAGGGCGGTGAACCCGACCGGCTCCTCGTAGCCCGCGACGACGATCGCGAACTTGCGGTCCTCGCCGGAGTCGTCCATCGCCCGTCGCGTCCAACCCTCGGCCTGCTCCAACGAGAAGCCGTCGCGCTGCTCCATCAGCGACGCCGTCGCCGCCGGGTTGTTGAACCAGCGGTGCACGGCGGGGGCATCCCCGGACTCGAACCGCCGCAGGCTGACGTCTGGCTTCTCGCTCATCGCAGGAACCCTAATCGGGGGCGAGGCCCTGGCCGCTGATGACGAACCAGACGGTCTGGGCGAGGATGCGGGCGTCGAGGGTGACGGAGCGGCGGTCGACGTACTCGACGTCGAGCTCGATCCGCTCCTCCCAGGGGATGCCGGCGCGGCCCTGGACCTGGGCCCAGCCGGTGATTCCGGGCAGGACCTCGTGGCGGCGATTCTGGTGCGGGGTGTAGTCGTCGACCTGGGCCGGGATGGTCGGGCGCGGGCCGACGATCGCCATCTCGCCGCGCAGCACGTTGACCAGGTTGGGGACCTCGTCGAGCGAGGTGCGGCGGAGGAAGCGGCCGGCGGCGGTGACGCGAGGGTCCTCGCGGGTGACGATCGTGCCGACCCCGACCGGGTCGGAGCCCTGGACCATCGTCCGCAGCTTCCACATCTCGAACTCGGCGCCGCCGCGGCCGACCCGACGCTGGCGATAGACGACCGGGCCGCGGCTGCCGAGCTTGATCGCGATCGCGGCGGCGAGCAGGAAGGGCGAGAGCACGACCAGGGCGAGGGCCGCGAGCAGGATGTCGACGGTGCGGGGCATCAGCGCGTGCCGGCCGCCTTCTCCCAGCGCCCGGAGGCGCCGTGGCGCCAGCGGTCCCAGAGGCCGGCGGCGATCGAGGCGGTCGTCATCACGTAGTAGCGGGCGATCCGCAACGGGACGAGCGGCCAGCGGGGGGCGAGCAGCGCCGCCGCGAGCAGGGCCAGCTGGGCGAGGAAGGTGACGACGTAGACCGGTCCCTGGCCGAGCAGGACGACGTTGGTGGCGAAGACGAGCAGGTGGAGAGCCGGGCTGAGGTAGCGCAGCAGCCGGTGCGAAGCGAGCTCGAAGGCGAAGAGGGGCGAGTAGCCGCGCGGGGCCAGCATGCCTTCGCCGACGACGATGTCCCAGAGCCCGACCATCATTCGCCGTTTGCGGGCGAACTCGCCCTCCATCGTCGGCACCATCTTCTCCTCCGCCCGTGCCGCCGGGACGTAGAGCGAGCGCAGGCCGCGCTTGGCCAGCTCGAAGGGGAAGGAGAGGTCGTGGCTGCCGGATGGGGCCAGCGGCAGGTAGGCGCTGCGGCGGACCGCGTAGATGGCGCCGTTGCCGGCGGTGATGCCGCCCAGTGCCGACTCCATCTCCCGCACCGCCATCTCGTAGCGCCAGTAGGCGCCCTCGAGGTTGTCGCCACCGGCGTCGACGAAGCGGACCTGGCCGCAGGCGTAGCCGACCGCCGGGTCGGCGAAGGGGGCGACCAGGCACCGCAGGGCGTCGGGCGCCCAGACGCTGTTGGCATCGGAGCAGGCGAGCAGCTCGCCGCTCGCCTGCTCGGCGGCGGCGTTCAGCGCCGCGACCTTGCCGCCGGGCGGGAGCTCAAGCACGAGGTCGGCACCGGCGGCGCGGGCGCGCTCGGCGGTGGCGTCGGTCGAGCCGTCGGAGGCGACGATCAGCTGCAGCCGCTCGCGCGGGTACTCGAGGGCGAGCGCGTTGGCGACCTTGGCGGCGATCACCTCCTCCTCGTCGTAGGCGGGGACGATCAGGGTGACGCGGGGCAGCGGCTCTCCCCCAGCCGCCACGGCGACCTCCTGACTGCCGCGCCGGCGCCCCCCTTCGGCGATGCCGGGCCAGGTCTCGACCGGGTGGCGGCGCAGGGCGAGGAGCGCCCGCAGGACCAGCGGGTAGCCGGCGTGGGTGTAGACGATCAGGGCGGCGCTGAGCCAGAAGAGGGTCGCGACGAGGGTCACTGGCGCGCCTCGATCAGCTCGCGGTAGAGGTCGAGGGTGCGGCGGGCGGCCTCGTCCCAGGAGAAGGGGCCGGCGGCGGCGCGGGCGGCGGCGGCGGCGAGATCGCCGCGAGCCTCAGCGTCGCCCACCAGCTCCGACAGCGTGGCGGCGAGGGCGGTGACGTCTCCCGGCGGGACGAGGCGGGCGGCACCGGTCGCGGCGACCTCGGGGAAGCCGCCGACGGCGCTCAGCACCAGCGGCTTGCCGAAGGCGAGGCCGGTGTAGAGGACGCCGGAGTGCTCGGCGTCGAGGTAGGGCAGGGCGACGACGTCGGCGCGGCGGAAGATCGCCGGGATCTCGGCGTCCTCGACGAAGCGGGTGACGAAGCGAATCCTCCCCCCCGCCTCGGCGGCCAGCGCCCGCAGCGGCGCCAGGTCCATGCGCGGGTTGCCGACGATCCAGAGCTCGGCGCCCTCGACCCGGCGGAATGCCTGGAGCAGCTGCTCGGTCCCCTTGTAGGGGC
>DATBXZ010000063.1:0-7188 GCA_036513995.1 Solirubrobacterales bacterium
AGCGGCCCGAGCAGCAGGTCGACGACGTGGGCCTCGCCGTGTCCCTCGAGGCCGAGCGCGTCGACGACCCGCTGATCGCGATCGAGCAAGACGCAATGGCGATCGGCGAGCAGGTCCGCGGCGGCGGCGAAGAGCGATGGAGTCCCAAGAAAGAGAACAGTCTCCCCCGGGGAGCTTTTCTCGGTGGCGAGGCCGAGCAGATGCTCGATCGTCGCCGTCGTGAAGCGCCAGTGGAAGTCGAGCGGATGGACGATCGGCAGCGTCGAGGCAGGTTGTGTGCAGTCAGCGTCGAGGGCTTGGCGCTGGGCGCGGGCGGCGCGCTCGCCAAGCTCTCCGTCGGCTTCACCCAACCCACGCAGGGTGTCGAGGGCGGCGAGCGGGTCTGCGCCCTCGAGCGACTCGACCAGGGCGGCGAAGTCGGTGGAGCTTGAAAGCGCAGCGGTGCAGCGCTCACGCAGGCGCTCGGCGAAACGGGAGTCGTGCTCAGGCGAGACGTAGCTCGACATCGGTGATCGGTAGCTCGATCGCGGTGGGCAAGAAACGGGTGCTGAGCTCGGTACTCCAGGCGACTATCGCCTCATCCTGGACCGCCAAGGCGCGGTGGTGGTCAGGCTTCATGCGGGCATGAACTGGGCTGAACGCCTCGACCCGCAGCGGGATCAGGCGAAGAGGAAGGTTGGCGTCGATCTCCTGCAGGGCATCGACGAACTCGGTGATCGCTGCGGGCAGGCGCTGATCGCTAGGCGCGGTGAAGGTCGCGTAGGCATAGAGGTCGATGTCGGTCTCGCGCAGGAGACGCTCGAAGAGCTCGAACTGGCGGGTGAAGAGCTCCGGCGCGGCGCTCGTGTTGAAGGCAAAGGAGGTCTCGTCAAAGCCCTTGAAGCAGCAGACCTTGCCGTAGCCGGGGCGCTCGGCTAAGACGGCGCGCTCCTTGTCATCCAGACGAGTCCAGAAGTAGTCGTTTGAGAGGTTGTCATCGGACCACAGGTAGAGGCGCTCGCTGAGGCCGCGCTGGTCGATCTCCTCGGCCACCCAGACCACCCACTCGGGAACGAGGTCGGGCTGGCCCCCGCTCAGGTCCAACACGGCCGGAGGATCGGGCTCCGCTTCGTAGAGGTCGAGCAGCTCGGCGGCCGAGAACATCGCCGAGCGATCGCTGTTGCCCGAGAGCAGCGGGAAGTCGACGTAGCAATACCAACAGCGCCAGTTGCAGACCGCGTTTTGGAAGACCTGGGCCCGCAGGGTTCTCGGGCGCTCGAGCCCAAGCGCCCGAGCGGCGGGGTCGATCGGCAGGGGGTTATCGGGCCAGCCGGCTGCAGTCTCGCGGCGAAAGTGCCGCACGCGCCCGTAGCCGCCGCCGTTGAGCGGCTCGCTCAGGTCCTCGGCCTGCTCGGAGTCGCGTAGGTCGGAGATTAGGATGCGCCTCTCGGCGCGGTCCACCCCGCGCTCACGCATCTTCACCGAATAGCTGTCGGTCTCAATCGTGCGCATCGGAGATCAGCTCCTCGACTCCCTGCCAATCGAGGCGCCGGCAGACGTAGGCCCAAACCAGGGCGGCGAAGTAGTCGAGCTCGGCTTCGCTCAGCGGGCGCTCCTGAGGGATGCCGTGCCAGTACTGCATGCACTTTCGACAACAGCAGGCGGTGGCGTGCATTCCGAGGTGGTAGATCTGGGCGCCTTTTGCCTCATCCATCGGCGTCTGGGTGCCGTCCCACTCGCCGGCGGCCTTCGCGACACGGCTTCGTACAGCTTTGTGGGTGCGGTTCGCGACAACCGCTTGGGAGTAGCGCTCGCTGCGCTCGCGCAGGGGGTCGGGAATCTCGAAGTGCCAGAAGTGGTGGCGGATCAGCTCCTTGGGGAGCTCAGCGAAGAGGAACTCGGAGTCACCGAGGTCGCGGCGGTGCAGCCGCTCCCACTCGATCAGGTCGGCTCCGCAGTCGCGGCAGCGCGGGTGCGGGTCGGGGTTCTTCCAGCTTTTCGGGCGGAAGCAGTGCAGGTCCTCCGGGCAGTCCGAGGACGTGCAGGTGATCTTCAGCGGCGGCGGCTGGGCGCTCATCGCCGGCTCCCGTTCGAATCAGAGAGTTCAAGGCGGCGCTCGACATAGATCCAGGCGAGGCCGCCGAGGTAGTCGTACTCGGAGCCTCCGAGTACGACCCCGTGCGGGATGCCGTGCCACTTCTCAAGGCAGGCGCGACAACAGGTGCCGATCGCGTGCTGAGAGCAGGTCGAGATCGTCGCCTTTTCCTCGTTCTCGGCGAATGGTGTCTGGCGGCCCTCGACAAAGTGGTCGGGGACGAGGGCGCGGCGCAGGTCAAGGCCGATGGTCGTCTGCAGCTGCTCGGAGCTGCGTTTGCGGGCTTTGCGCAGGACGTGCTCGGGAAGCTCGAGGCCCCAGTAGTGATCGCGGAGCAGCTCCTGGCGCATGTTCCCGAAGAGCCCCTCATGGTCCTCGGGGTCGCGGGCATGGCAGCGACCCCATTCGACCGTATCGGTGCCGCAGGCGATGCAGGGACCGCCGATTCCGGGCAAGACGCCCTCGGCAAGCGGCGAGCTGAAAGCGTGGCGGCGCTCGGCGAGGCTGACCCGCGAATCGCACTTGGTCGATTTGCAGGTGATCTTCAGCAGCGGGGGGCTGGGGGCCATCAGCCCTCCTCCCCAGGGTCGAGGGCGCCTTCGAGGATGAGGCGCTCGTCGGCCTCGAGCTGGTCCCACTCGAGCCGGCGCTCGAGCAGGTCGTGGGCGACTCCGTATGCGTTCTGCTCGCCACTCTGGAGCTTTGCGGCAACACCCCAGAAGACGCTGCCGTGGTCCTCGGAGCTGAGCCGGAAGGCGAGGTAGTTGGCGAGGGCGCCGAGCTCGACCCCTTCGCGCTCGGCGAAGGCGGGCAGGACGCCCTTCAGCCGCTGGCCGACTCCTCCCGCCGCTGAGGCCGCTCGTTCGGCGAGGGTATGTGGATCGGGGCCGAGCAGCACTTCGCCCGCGAATTCGGAGGCTTCCCGCTCCTCCTCTGCGTGGCTCCTGCCGATCTCGTCGAACTCGACCACCGCGGGCTGCTCGGTGCTCAGGTGGCGGATCACGTGCAGGGCCTCGTGGGAGGCATCGAAGGCCCAGCGCGAGTTGTAGGTGAGGCGCTGCTTGAGGACGACGACGGGGCGCTCCTCGATCAGCCAGCAGGCACCGTGGAACTGGCCGGCGTCGCGCAGCGGCAAAACCGGGATCCCGTGATCCCAGAGCACCCGGAGGACTGCCTCGAAATCGAGGCAGTCGCGGGCCTCGCGGGCCTCGGCGGCGAACTCCTCAGCCGTCTCGGGCAACGGGGTGTAGGGCGGGCAATCCACGCTTCGCTCGACCAGGGTCGCGAGGTAATAGGCATAGCTGACGTAGGAGCCACTGGCCCGGGGGCGCTCACGGGCGAGCTCCTTGAAGCGCCCGGCCAAGGCAGGAGTGGCTAGCGCCGGCGGTGCGCCCGGCCCGGCGAGGTCGGTCGGCGACCAGCCGAAGATGTCGCGTGCTCGTCGCAGCAGCGCCGAGGGCTGATCGACGCCGTGGAAGATCCTCTCCACCGTCTCGGTGTCGAGTCCGGTCTCGGCAAGCGCCTTGCGGACTCGCTCAGGCTCTACCTCGGTCGCGCCAATCGCGCTCAGGTCCTCCAAGCGGTAGTCCATCGCCGCGAGCAGCACCTGCACCTTGGAGAAGCTGACGTCATGGCGGCCCCGCTCGATCCGCGACAGCGACTGCGGCGCGATTCCGGCGCGCTCTGCGAGCTCACGCCCCGAGAGCCCCCTTCGTTCGCGCAGCAAGCGGATCCGGTGGCCGACCTGACTCGACTCGCGCTCGGCCTGGCGGGCGAGGTGAGTGGCGAGGTCTTGGTCGATCAGGGTCCGGATCTGAATCCAGGGCAGCTCGGCGAGCTCCCCATCGACCGGGAAGGCAAGCTCGAAGCCATCAGAGCTGAGTTGGCTCCAGTCCGGGGCCCGATCGCCGGTATCGATCAGTCGCCTTACGTCAAAGGAGGCCCGATCACCATTCTCGAAGCGAACGCTCAGCTGGTGGCCATCGCCGGAAGCCTCGGCGATCCGCTGGTAGGTGGCGCCGTCCCAGGGGTGGGCGTCGGGGGCTGGCCTATTCATTTTGTCGTTTCCAGGCGTCATTTAGATCTTTCGAGTTGTCTCGAAGCGCCGCCCTCTCGGCGGCGGAGGCAGAGGGGCCCGCCAGGACGTCGAGCGTGAGTAGAGAGATCACCGTCTCGGCGCTGCCGTCCCTGCGGCGGATATGGCAATGCGGCTGGTGATGCCGCTCTCCCCGCTCGGGGTAGACATGAAGCGAAAACTGGTCCTCTCGCACGACTGCTGGCGTCATTGATATTCTGCACATTCTAAACATATACGTTTAGATGGACACCTTAGCGCGAATGCACTCGCTGGGTGCAGGCCTGCCTCGATTGCCGCTCGTCCGATCACTTGAGATACGCTAGCCACGGCTCCAGATACGGACTGGGGCGCAATTCCCCGTCTTGTCGCCCCTCCACCCCCCAGACCCGGTTACGGTCGCCTTCGTCGGCTACTGGCTAGCCCCGATCGTGGTCTTTGCACGGGGGGCGGTTTCCTTTGCGCCGGCCTCGTTCAAGCCTCGCGCCGAGATCGGGCTGATCTGGATCAACCTGTTGGTCGGCAGCGCCGGCTTTGTGGTCTGGATGGTCGCTGTCGCGGGTGGGCGCGGGGAGTTTCTCGACCAGGGCGCGTCTTGGGTCGACTACGTGCTCGGGACGAGCGGGCTGACGCTCTACTTCGGGACGATCGGCTTCGTCTACTACTACCACTCGCTGCGAAAGGCCATCGACCCTGACCTATTCCTTACCCAAGTGGCCTTCGTCGGGTGGTTCGCCGGGTTGGCGCTTTGGGCGCTGGAAACGGGTCTACACTAGGAATATGAGCAGCATTACCGCCAATCACAAGCGCAGGCACGTACCGCCGGGCTACCTCGATTCGCTGCTCCTCGTGCTCGGCATCGCCCTGCTCGGCGCGGGCATCGCCTGGGCGCTGGACTGGAGCTCGGGGGCCTATTTTGGAGTCGCCGTCTTGGCCGCCCTCGCGGGCACTGTCGGGGTCACCCGGCGGATGGCCGCCGAGGCGCCCTCGCGCGACGCAGTCCAACCAACCGAGGCGGTCGTGAGTGCCGCGGATCAAACAGGGCAGACGCTGAGCCAAGCTGCAGCCGGTAGTGAGCGCAAGCCGGTGCTGGTGATGCTGGTCGGCCACTCGCGATCGGGAAAGACGCGGATCGCGGCCTCGGTCGCCGAGCACCATCCCGATTGGGCCTGGGCCAGCTGCGGCGAGTTTGTGCTGGCCGAGGCAAAACGAAAGGGGCTCTCTGCGGAGAACCGAGAGGAGACCGATCGGTTCGGCGACAAGCTGGTCGCCGAGCTGGGCGCCAAAGCATTCACCGACCGCGTGCTCGAGAACACCAAAGGCGCCGAGGCGCCGCTGATGATCCTGATCGATGACGTCTACCACGAGCCGGTCCAGCAAGCCCTCGAACAGCGCTCGGGGAAGACCCTCTCGGTCGAGGTGGAAAACCCCAAGAGCCTCGCCGAGAAGGAGCCGAGCTCGCTCGATCGCGCGGCGACGGAGCTGCTCCGAGATTTCCCGCCCCGGCTGAAGATCGAAGGCGCGAGCCCAAGCGATGCAGGCAAACGCGGCAAGGAGCTGGTCGAGAAGCTCGACGCCGAGCTCGGGCTGGCGACCGCCTAGTCTCCGGCGCCTTCCTCACCCTTCGAGCAAGCCGCCCGCACCGAGTCGCTCGAAGGTCTCGGCGAGCTGCGGCTCGCCACGGAACACTCCCCAGTCCCATTCATCGGGCCGCCCGGCCCAACTCGCGATCCGCCTTCGCACCCATTGGCCGGGGAAACCCGGCTCGGGGAGCACCCACGAGCGCCCCGCGGCACCTAGGTAGGCATAGCCGGCCTCGGCGAAGGCAGCAATGTCACTAAACGCGCCTACCGATTGCCACTCCTCCCCGTCGAGGATTCCTCTGGCCAAATCGGGGCCCGCGGGAACCAGGTGCATGTGGGCATGGGCCACGCAACCGCCCTGGCGATCGTCCTCGCCGGCGCTGCCGTGCTCGAAGACGACGTACTCGCCGAAGACGGGGCTGAGCTCGGCGAGGCGTTCGGCGAGCCACGGCTCGATCTCCTCGCGTAGCCGCTCGCTGCCGAGCATGCCGAAGCTGAGCAGGTGATCGGCGCTGATCGCCATCAGGTAGCCGGGCAGGATCGACCCCACGGTTGGGGCAAGGACGACGCCGGGGCCGCGGCGGATCACTTGGTCAAACGGCGAGCCCGAGAGCGGCGCTCCCCTCTGTCCGTCGAAATCGATGCCGGCACAGAGCGGGCAGCTATCCACCGCGTCGCCCGAGCAGCACCGAGACGACCGTGAGCAGGGCCGCGAACACGACCGAGGCAAGATATTCGCCTACCTTGACGACGTCGAAAAACAGCAGAACGGTCATCAAAAGGAGGAGCGCGAACAGGGCCGCATAAACGAGGCGGAGCGGATCGCGCGGGGTGAGCGGAAACTCTCGCCACCAAAAGCGCGCCAGGGAGACCGAGGGCCGGCGCGCGCCCTCCTCAATCACGGCGGTCGCGCCGGGGCGGGCGAGCAGGCGGCCGCCCGCCAGGGGCATCATCGTGAGTAGCTCGAGGGCGAGGAAGCCGCGCGGAAGGAGGTTCCAAAGCGTCGTCCGTTCGACCTCCAGGCCGTCAGTTTCGACGGCGAAGAGCTTGCCGGCGGCGCTGATCGCCCGCGCCATGTCGCCGCTGCCTCGGATCGACAGCAGCGCCTGGATGGTGAGAGCGTCGGGGTCGTGCTCGAGCAGGCAGCGCTGGTAGTTGCCGTCGTGCTGGTGGACGTCATAGCTCTCGGTGTGAATTGCCTTCGGATGCGGCTTCCAGTTCTCGATGAGGAACTCGCGGCCGCGTTGAATCGCCTGGTCGCTTGGCGAGACGCCGAGCTCTAGCAGTGCGATGCAGGCAAGCGAGGTGTGCTGCGGCGTGCCCGACTCCTCCGGCGTCGGGCCCCAGGAACCGTTCTCGGCGCGCTGGGAGGCGCGCAGCCAGGCCTCGGCGCGATCGAGCGCGGGGCCGCGGGCTCCGCAGACGCGGGTGAGGGCGGTGACCGAAGCGGTGGTCAG
>DATBXZ010000064.1:0-2180 GCA_036513995.1 Solirubrobacterales bacterium
GCCTCGACCCCGACCCGGCCAAGCTTGCCGGGGAGGGGCCGATGGCCTCCGGTCCCGGGACCCTGGCCGCCGACCTCGCCGCCGCCGCGGTGGTCACCCACTGCCGCTCCCTGATCGACCGCGCCGGCCCCGCCTGCGTCGCGGTCAAGCCACAGCTCGCCTGTTTCGAGCGCCTCGGCGCTCCCGGCTGGGCGGCGCTGGCCGAGGTCTGTGCCGCCGCCCGCGAAGCGGGACTGCTGACGATCGCCGACGGCAAGCGCGGCGACGTCCCCGTCACCGCCGCCGCCTACGCGCAGGCCCTGGTCGGCGAGACGCCGACGCCCTGGGGCCCGGTCGCCGGGCTCGGCGCCGACGCCTTCACCGCCAACCCGCTGCTCGGCCTCGATGCCCTCGAGCCGCTGGTCGCCGCCGCGGCTGACGCCGGCGCCGGCCTTTTCGCCCTCGTCCGCACCAGCAACCCGGGGGCCGCCGACATCCAGGACCTGCCGGCACCGCACCAGCCCCTGCACGAGCGCCTCGCCGGCCTCGTCGACGGGCTCTCCGAGCGGCTGCTGGGGGAGTGCGGCCTGAGCGGCGCCGGCGCCGTCGTCGGCGCCACCGAGCCCCTCCACATCGCCCGCCTGCGCGAGCTGATGCCACGCTCGATCTTCCTCATCCCCGGCGTCGGCGCCCAGGGCGGCAAGCCGGAGCTGCTCGGTGCCGCCTTCGCGGGCCGCCGCGCCTCGGCCCTGGTCGCCGCCTCGCGCGGGATCGCCGCCGATCCCGACCCCGCCGCGGCGGCGGAGCGTCTGCGCGCCACGGTCTGGGAGATCTCGACCGCCTGAAAACGCCTCTAGCGGCTATACGATCACCGGCCCCGACCCGACGTTCCGACCAGTCCAATGGAAAAACGCACCAGCGCCTTCGCCCGGATCTTCGCCGCAATCGCCCTGGCGGCCGCGGTGGTCGTCGTCATCGTCGCGATCTCCAGCTCGCTCGGCGACTCCGGCTCCTCGGACAAGTCGGGGCAGGGGAAGGGCCACTCCTCGCACCGGAGCGTTCAGAAGACGACGGCAAAGACCTACGTGGTCAAGAGCGGCGACACGCTCGTCTCGATCGCCCATCGAACCGGGGTCCCGGTCGCCCACATCGTCTCCCTCAACCCCGAAGTGGACCCGCAGATCCTGATCGCCGGCGAGACGCTGAAGTTGCGATGAGCCGCCGCTGCGCCGCCGCGCTGCTGGCGGCGCTGCTGGCCCTGCTCTGTCTGGCCGCCGCCGCCGCGGCGGCGCCGAAGCCGCACCCCGAAGCCCGCGCCTGGACCCTGATCGACGCCCGCACCGGCGCCGTGCTCGACTCCCACGCCGCCGCCCGCCACCTGCCGATCGCCAGCACCACCAAGCTGATGACCGCCTACGTGGCCATGCACGAGCTGCCGCTGGACAAGATCGTGCGAGCGGCTCCCTACCACCCGATCTACGGCGAGTCGCTGCTGGGTCTGCGCACGGGGCAGCGGATCAGCGTGCGCGACCTCCTCTACGGACTGATCCTGCGCAGCGGCAACGACGCCGCCCACGACCTCGCCCTCGCCGCCGCCGGCTCGATCCCGCGCTTCGTCGCCCAGATGAACCGCTATGCCGCCGCCCTCGGCCTTGCCGACACCCACTACGCCAACCCGGTCGGCCTCGACCAGCGCGGCAACTTCTCCAGCGCCCGCGACCTGGCGACGCTGAGCCAACGGCTGCTGCGCATTCCCGCCTTCGCCAAGATCGCCGACTCGCGCAGCGCCGTCCTGCGCAGCCTGCATCCGCCGCGGCGGATCGCGACGATCAACGAACTGCTCCTGGACGCTCCCTGGGTGACCGGGGTCAAGACCGGCCACACCTTCGATGCCGCCTACTGCCTGGTCGGCTCCGGCCGTCGCAAGGGGGTAGGGCTGATCTCGGTCGCGCTCGGCGCCCCCAGCGACGAAGCTCGCTTCAGCGACGACCTCGAACTGCTCGAATACGGCTTCTCGCAATACCGCCGCCGCCGGCCGATCCAGGCCGGCGAGGACCTGGCCGATCCCTCGATCCGCTACGCCGGCGGCGAGCTGCCACTGCGGGCCGCCCGCGGCGTCGAGGTCGGCCTGCGCCGCGGCCAGCGGCTCAGCGTCGCCAGGTCGCGGGCGCTGGAGAAGTTGCCGCGCTGGTCGAGGCCGA
>DATBXZ010000065.1:0-9556 GCA_036513995.1 Solirubrobacterales bacterium
CCCGGACCCGTGGTCCCGGCGCCGGCAGCCGTTCCCGCAGCCTTGCCAGCAACTCGAACTCGCCCATCGGCTGACTATCCCAAACCCTCGCCACCGCCCGCCCGCCGAGGCGGCACCGGCGGTCGGCGCTGCCCTCGTCACTAAGGTGCTCCTGACGTGGAGCGCCGCCAGCCATTTCTGCACCGGGTCGGTGAGGCGGGAGCGCGGTTCGGGACGCGCCCGCCTCGCAGCCGCCGGGTCCGCCTTGCCCTCCAGGTCGGGCTCGCCTTCGTCATCTTCGGCTTCCTCGTGCTCACGGTCATCGACCAGTGGTCGGAGATCCAGAGCGAAGGGGTCCACTTCCACGTCGGCTGGCTGATCCCGGCGATCGCGATCCTGCCGCTCTTCTACGTCTTCAGCGCCCTCGGCTGGGAGCTCATCCTCCGCTTCCTCGGCCACCCGATCGGGTTCGGTCGCGCCCAGGTCGCCTGGGGCCAGCCGCTGCTGGCTCGCTACGTGCCGGGCAGCCTCCTCTACGTGCTTGGGCGGGTGCTGCTCTCCGAGCGGGCGGGGGTGCCGCGGCGGACCACGATCGCCAGCATCGTCTACGAACAGGCGATCTCGGCGACGTCGGCGATCGTCGTCGCCGCCTACTTCATCATCAACCACCCCGACCTCCAGGGGCAGCCGCTGCGCTGGGTGGTGCTGCTGCTGATCCCGGCGGCGATCGTGTTACTGGACCCGCGCATCTTCGGCCCGCTCGCCAACCGGGTGCTGAAGGCCTTCGGGCGCGATCCGCTGCCCGGCGTGATGCCGCTGCGCGGCGTCATCGCCCTGACCATCTTCTACTCGCTGAACTGGGTGGTGGTCGCCTTCGGCATCTATTGCGTCGCCCGCTCGGTCACCTACGTCCCCTTCGACGACATCCTCCTGGTCGGCTCCGCCCAGGCGATCGGCTACTTCGCCGCGCTGGTGACGCTCGTCGCCCCGGCTGGCCTCGGCGTCCGCGACGCCGCTTTCGCCTGGGCGGTCAAGGCCGCCGTGGGCGGCAGCTTCGCGCTCGGCTCGCTGATCGCGATCGCCGTCCGCGGCGTGATGACGGTGGGGGAACTCCTCTACGTCGGTGCCGTGACCCTGCTCGGTCGCCGCGAGGGCTGGAGCGTCGCCACCGGCATCCTCCATCCCTCCCCGGAGGAGCAGGAGGCCGGGCCCGAGGGCGGCGGTCACTCGCCCGAAGTCCTCTAGAGCGGGATCCGCGCACCCAGCTGGTAGGCGGTCAGGGCCAGGGTCAGGAGCTGCAGGGCGCGGTCGCGGGAGATCGCCGCCAGTGGCAACGGCCAGACCAGGTACCAGGGGAGCAGCCAGGCGCTGGCGAGGAGGAGGCCGCAGGCGGCCCAGCCGGCGGCGCGGACCCAGTCGAAGCCGCGCCAGGTCCGGAGCAGGAGCTGCAAGACGAGAGCGAGGAAGAGGACCAGGGCGAGGAGGCGGGTCGCGTCGGGGTCGAGCCCGGCGATGCGAGCGGCGGTGGTCGGGATGCTGAGGTGGCTGGTCCGCCCCTGGTTCTCCCCGGCCAGCCCGACGGCGTGCAGCCAGTCCCAGCCGAAGCCGAGATACGCCGCCGCGCCGATCGCCGCGGTCGCCAACGCCGCCCCGGCCAGCAGCCGGCCCGTCGACCTGGAGCGGGCGGCGGCGACGAGGGCGAAGGGGGCGAGGAAGAGGGCGGACGCCTTGGTTGCCGCCGCGGCGGCGAGGGCGGCCCCGCCCGAGCGCTCGCGGGCACTGAGGATCGCGGCGACGGCGAGCATCGCCAGCAGCATCGCCAGGCCGTCGTTGTGGGCGCCACCGACGACGTGGACGAGGACCAGCGGGTTGAGGGCGACGAAGGCGGCGGCGCGCAGTGGGTCGGCGCCGCGCCAGGCGGCGAGGCGAGAGACCACGACGGCGAGACCCAGCACCGATAGCGCCGCCGCCGCCTTCAGCACCGCGATCGCGGTGCTGACCGGCAGCCAGGCGAGCAAGTAGGTGGCGAGGGTGAAGAGTGGGCCGTAGGCGCTGGTCGTGTCGGGCCAGGTGACGTTGGCGAAGGCCGGGTCGGCCGGGACCGCACGCGGCGGGTGGACGTAGGGGTCGAGGCCGTGGACGGCGCCGAGCCGGGCGTAGTCGAGGTAGCTGTAGACGTCGTGGGAGAGCAGGACGGGGGCGACGGCGAAGCCGCCGACCGCGAGCACGATCGCTGTCCAGACGACGCGGCGCCCGAGCGACGGCGCGGCGGCAAGGACGCCGAGGTAAGCGGCGAAGCCGACCCACATCAGCGCATAGGCAAGCCCCGGGTCGATGCTCAGTTGCCCCCGCTGCCGGCGGAACCGCCGCCGCCCACGGATGGCAGCGGTGGCGGCAGCGGCGCCGGTTCCTGGCCGGCGCCGGGGGCGTAGGCGTTGGGGTCGTACTCGTTCGGGTCATAGCCGCCGACCGCGGCGCTGCCGGGTGGCGGTGGCCCGTCGCTTCCGCCTCCGCCCTTGGCGCCGCCGGCCCCAGCGGCGCTGTCGTGCGGGCTCGCCTGGGTGAACTGGCCGTAGTAGGGCGCCCAGCTGACCTGTTCCTTCGGCTGTTCGAATTCCTCGCAGGGGACGCCGCCTTCGGAGTAGAGCGAGTGCCAGATTTCCGCTGGGAAGGTGCCGCCGAAGACGGTGATCCCGTGCACGCTCGACATCGAGATCTCGTTTGATTCGGGGTAGCCGACCCAGACCGCCGTCGCCAGGTTCGGCTGGTAGCCGGAGAACCAGGCGTCGGTGTATTCGTCGGTGGTCCCGGTCTTGCCGGCCTGGCCGGCGCAGCCGGTGTAGGCGGCGGTACCGGTGCCTTCGGTGATGTTGTCGTGGAGCAGGCGCGTCACCTGGTAGGCGACCGCCTTCGACAGCACCCGCTTCGGGTCGGCCGGCTGCGGCCGCTCGACGTGGCCGTCGGGGAAGGTCACCTTCTCGATCGAGACCGGGTCGTGGTGGATGCCGCCGGAGGCGAGGGTCGCGTAGGCGTCGGTCAGCTCCAGCGGCGAGACGCCGAGTCGCAGGCCGCCGATCCCCTCGGCCGGGATCCCGTCCAGGTGCGTCGTGATCCCCATCGACTTCGCCGTCGCCGCCACGGCGGCGGGGCCGACGTCGAGGTCGAGCTGGGCGAAGACGGTGTTGTCGGAGGTGACCGTCGCCTGCTGCAGGTTGATCGTCCCCTGGTAGCCCTCGTCGGCGGTGTGGACGGTCCAGTGGCCCCAGCGGGGGAGGTCGAGGTCGAGCGGTTTCGACGTGTAGTAGGTCGTGTAGGGGTCGATTCCCTGCTTGATCGCCGTGGTCAGGACGAAGGCCTTGAAGGTCGAGCCGGGCTGGCGATGGCCCTGGGCGGCGAGGTTGAACTGGCTCTGGGCGTAGTTGGAGCTGGAGACCATCGCCCGGATGTGGCCGTCGCGGGGGTCGATCGAGACCAGCGCCGAGGCGGGGTCGGTCGAGTAGGGGAGGGCGGAGCGCATCGCCTCGAGGCCGACTTCCTGCAGGTCGGGGTCGATCGTCGTCCGCACCTTCAGACCGCCGTTGCGCACGGTATCGACCCCGTACCTTTCGATCAGCTCGTTCTCGACGTAGTCGAAGAAGTAGGGCTGGCGATGGTCGAAGTAGCCGTTGGAGACGTCGAGCCCGAGGCCCGCTTCCTCGGCTGCTTTGGCCCGGTCGTGGGAGACGTAGCCGAGCTTGCCCATCTTGCGCAGCACCTCGTTGCGCCGGTCCAGGGCCGCCCCCGGGTTGAGGATCGGGTTGTATTCGGAGGGCGCTTGCGGCAGCCCGGCCAGCAGCGCCGCCTGCGGCAGGCTCAGCCTCCAGACCGGCCGGTCGAAGTAGATCCGCGAGGCTGCCTGCACCCCCACCGCGGTGGCGCCCTCGATCGTTCCGTAGGAGGCGATGTTGAGGTAGGAGCCGAGGATTTCGCGGCGCGAGTGGCGGTCGAAGTACTCTTCCGCCAGCTTCGCCTCGATGATCTTGCGCTTCAGGCTCCGCTCCGGGTTCTGGATGCAGAGGTTGCGGACCAGCTGCTGGGTGATCGTCGAGCCGCCCTCGACCGCTTCTCCGGCTTCGAGGTCCTTGAGCGCCGCCCGCCCGATCCCCTGCTCGTCGATGCCGCCGTGTTCGTAGAAGCGCTGGTCCTCGATCGCCACCGTCGCCAGCTGCAGGCTCCTGGGGATGCGCTCGATCGAGACCGGCGTGCGGGCTTCGTCGGAGGCGATCACGCCCAGTTTGCTGCCGTCGGCCGCGTAGAGGACCGAGTTGCCGCCGCGGTCGATCGGCTTGCAGGAGGCGAGCGAGGGGGCATCGGCGGCAACGTCGAGGACCCAGGAGGTGACGGCGATGGCGGCGATCGCGATCGCCGCGAGGACGCCGCCGCCGACGATCAGCAGCCTGCTGCCGATCCCGCCGCGGCGCCGCTGGCGTCGCCGGTTGCGCTGCGTCATCGGGCAGAGACTACGCCGCCCGGGCGAGCCTCAGGCCTGCGTGTCCTCGGTCGAGTGGTTGTGCACGACGCCTTCGACCAGCAGCTGGTTCGGGATCACGAAGTGGCTGCCGTCGCCGGGGTCGATGTAGGTGTAGGAGAGGGTGATGTCGGTGACCCGGCCCTCGTTCTCTTCGAAGCTGATGCGGTCGCCGATCCGGAACGGCTGCGAGACCGTGATCTGAACCCCGGCGACGAGGTTGCCGATCGTGTGCTGGGCGGCGAAGCCGACGATCAGCCCCAGCACCGCGGTCGAGGCGAGGATGCCGGCCGCCAGCCGCTTCAGCTCGGTGAACTGGCTCAGCGCGATCATCGCCAGGACGACCAGGACGATGACGAAGACGAGGCGGCGCAGGAACCGCAAGCGGGTCTTGGTCGAGCGGGAGACCTGGGAAACTGCCGGCGACATGGAGGCCAACTTAACCGCAGCGGGGGTCGAGCGGCCCCGGGACCGCTTCCCCTACGCGAACTGGGGGCCCCTGTTCGCGCTGCTGGGCGTGCCGCTCGCCCTCGTGACCGGCGTGGTGCTCGGCATCCCGGGGCTTCTCTTCGGCGTCGACCCCGACGGCAGCCTGACTACCGCAGGCACGATCGTCGGGCAGTTCGGGGCCGAGCTGGGATTTCTCCTGGTCCCGGCGGTGATAGCCGCCCAGCGCGGGGCGAAGACGCTCCCCGACGTCCTGGCCCGCCTCGGAGTGCGGCGCTTCGACTTCTCGGCGCTGAAGTGGATGGGGGCGGCGTTCCTCGCCTACTTCGCGTTCGCCGTGCTCTACGGGCTCCTGATCACCGAACCGAAGCAGGAAGACATCGCGACGGCGCTCGGCCCTCTCCCCTTTCAGATTCTGCTGATCGTCATCGCCGCGCCGATCTGCGAGGAGGTCTGCTTCCGCGGGATGCTGTTCGGCGGGCTGCGCGAGAGGCTGCCGACGATTGCCGCGGCCCTCGTCAGCGCCACCGTCTTCGGGGCCCTGCACGCTCCGGAGGGGATCACCGTGGTGCCACCGCTGATCGCCTTCGGCTTCGTCCTGGCGCTGCTCTACGAGAAGACCGGCTCGATCGTCCCCGGGATCCTCCTGCACGTGCTGAACAACAGCATCGCCCTAGTCGCCCTGCACGGCAAGTAGCATTTCGCCCGTGAGTCGCCGTCTTGCCTCCCTCCTCGCCCTCGCGGCCCTGCTGGCGATCCCCGCTTCTGCCTCCGCGGCGAGCGCCGAGCCCAAAGGGGCGACGACCCAGGTCGTCCCCGACCCGGTGGTGAAGATCGAGGTCGGCCACCTGCACGGCGGCCGCGCGACGATCTACGACACGGTCCCGGTCACCGGCACGATCGCCCCGTTCGCCCCCGGCCAGCAGGTCGAAGTCGCCTTCTACCTGAACGGCCACCGGCTGGTCAGCCACCAGCTCGCGGTCAGCAAGGGCAGCGGCGAAACCGGCGTCTTCAGCTCCAGCGTCATCGTCCGCGAGGACGGCAAGTACGCGGTCAGCGCCCACCACGCCGCGACCGCGGTGCTCGGCGCCGACAGCACCGTCCGCAAGAGCTGGCGAGTCAGCTTTCCCTCGCTGCACCCGGGCGAATGCGGCAACGTCGTCAAGGGCTTCAAGAAGGCGATGGCGAAGATGGGCTACGTCTCCGGCGGCGGCTCCTGCTTCAACGGCCGCACCGGCCGCGAGGTGCTCGCCTATCGCAAGGTCAACGGGATGAACCGCAGCCAGAAGGCCGGCGCCGGGCTGGTCAAGAGCGTCTTCGGGGGCAAGGGCGGCTACCACGTCAAGTACCCGAGCGCCGGCGAGCACGCCGAGGTCCCGCTCGACAAGCAGGTCCTGGTGCTGAGCAAGGGGGACAGGCCCTTCGCGATCTACCCGGTCTCCACCGGCAAGCCTTCGACGCCGACGATCACCGGCCACTACACCTTCTATCGCCAGGAACCGGGCTACAACTCGGAGGGCATGTACTACTCCTTCTACTGGCACAACGGCTATGCAGTGCACGGCTACCACGAAGTCCCCAACTACGCCGCCAGCCACGGCTGCGTGCGCACCTTCATCGCCGATCAGCCGCGGATCTACGAACAGCTGCACTACGGCGAGTCGATCTTCGTCTTCTGAGTGTGTGTGACGCGGCGCATATCGGCGTCCTCGGTTGCTCGCGTGCGGAGCACGCTTGGCTCCCTGCGTCCTTGATCTGCTTGGTCACACACCCTCAGAACGCAGAATGACCGACCTCGACGCCGCCAAGGAGATCCTGCTTGCCGAGCTGCGGGAGCACTCGCTGATCCTCGGCGAGGTGACGCTGGCGAGCGGCACCACCGCCCAGTACTACGTCGACGCCCGGCGGACGCTGATGCGGCCGGCCGGCTTTCGCGCTGCCGGCGAGCTGATCGCCGAGGTTGCCGGTGAGGTTGGGGCGGAGGCCGTCGGCGGCCCCGCGACGGCGGCTATTCCGCCTTCCTGCGCGGCGATCGCGGTCCCGGCCGGCGCCGGGCTCGTTGCCTTCTTCGTCCGCGGTGAGCGCAAGGAGCACGGGCTGCAGCGCTGGGTCGAGGGGCCGGTCGTGCCGGGCCTGCGCTGCCTCGTGGTCGAGGACACCGTCACCACCGGCGGCTCGACCGCGACCGCGATCGGCCGCATCCGCGAGGAGGGCCTGGAGGTGGCCGGGGTGGTTGCCGTCGTCGACCGGCTCGCCGGCGGCGGCGAGAAGATCGAGGCCGCGGCCGCCGCTCCCTACCGGGCCCTGGTCACGATCGACGAGATCTACCCCGAGCGGCCGGACCGCGGCTGAGGCGGCAGTGGAGCCGGACGCCGTCGAGATTCGCGTCGCCGGCTGCCTGATCGAGAAGCAGCGCACGACCCCGGACGCCTACCCGCTCTCGCTCAACTCGCTGCGCCTCGCCTGCAACCAGGCGACCAATCGCGAACCGGTCGTCAAGTACGACGAGGCCGCTGTCGCCGAGGCGCTGCGCCGGCTCGCCCTGCGCGGTTGGACCCGCCTCGCCAGCGGTGCCGGCAGCCGCGCCCGCAAGTATCGCCACCTGCTGCCGGAGGCGCTCGGCATCGACGACGGCGAGCTGGCCCTGCTGGGTGTGCTGATGCTGCGCGGGGCGCAGACGCCGGGCGAGCTGAAGCAGCGCAGCGAGCGCCTGCACGGGTTCCCCGACATCGCCGCCGTCCAGGCGACCCTCGACGCTCTGGTCGAGCGTGGCTACGTCGCCCGGCACGAGCGCCGCCCGGGCCAGAAGGAGCTGCGCTACGAGCAGCTGCTCGGCGGCCTCGCAGAGGAAGCCGCCGAGGCAACGAGCGGCGTGCCCGAGCCCGGCCGCGATGACGGCCCGGTCCCGGCCGAGGATCGCCTCACCCGGCTCGAGCGCGAGCTGGACGAGCTGCGCGCGGAGCTGGGGCGCCTACGCGAGGCGCTGGGAGAGGGCCCCGAGGACTGAAGGCCTTCCGCGCGAGTTACCCGGCCGGGTGGCTGAGGCCGAGGACGGCGACGCGGCGGCCGCCGGGGATGGCGGCGATCAGCTGGGTCTCGAGCCGGCCGCGCTCGCGCAGCAGCGAGCGGCCGCCGGCGCTGAGCGGGACGGTGAAGGCGTGGCCGCGCTTGCCGGTCAGCTGGAAGCCGCGGCGACCGAGCGAGCGGGTGATGGTGCGGATCCGCGGCGGCGTGCCGCGGCGGTGCGGCAGCGCGACCTTGATCCGGGTGCGCAGCAGCAGCTGCCCGGGGCAGGCGGTCCCTTCCGGCCACCCGCAGGCGACCCACACCTTCACTCCTCCTCCCGCCGTCTGCTTCAGGTGGGAGAGGGTGACGGCGACCGGGACGCTGGCGGTCTTGCAGCCGAGCAGCACGTCGGCTCCGCCGCCGGTGTTGAGCGCATAGACGCAGACCGGCTGCGCCCCGTTCTTCAGGGTCGGGAAGCTGACGTCGAAGCCGTGCTTGGAGCCGGCCAGCGGGTACTTGGCGAGGACGTCGGGCCGGGAACGGTCGGCGACCGAGCCCAGTTCGTATTCGACCGCGCCGGGGGCGCCGGCCCGGCCACCGACGAAGGCGCGGATCGCCAGCGCCTGCGTCGGCGCGTTCGGGTCCAGCGCCCAGCCCTTCACCCGCACCTGCCCCGGCGAGGGCGAGCCGGCCAGGTCGAAGTAGCCGACCGGGTCTTCGCTGCCGGGGGTGTAGACAGCGCTGCCAACGGTCGCCCCGTCGACGTAGTCGTTGTCGATGTTGATCGTGGTGCCGCCGTAGCTCTCATCGTGGCCGCCGCGGTACTGGTGGATGCGCTGGTGCAGGCTCCAGCCGTCGGCGGGCAGGTAGGGGTCGAGGCCGGACGCCTGGCCGTTCCAGTCGGCGACCCAGATGTCGTCGGGCAGGACGTAGCCGGTGCCGATCTCCTCGGCCAGGTCGGCGACCCCGGAGGCGCCGCTGCTGTAGACGCCGGAGACGTAGCCGAGCGAGTGCAGCTTTTCGGTCCAGGCCTCGAGGAAGGCGAGGGTGGCGGCGGAGGCGCTGGAGGTGCGCGAGTAGGACTCCATGTCGAAGTAGATCGGGCTGCCGGGGCCCATCGCGACCGCGCTGGCCTGCGCGACCGCGTCGACGGCCGAGGAGACGCCCTGCGCGGTCGCCTGACTGCTGCTGATCTTGGCGCAGCTGCTGCAGCTGCTGGTCGGCGCCTGCAGGCCGACGTAGGTCGGGATCAGGTGCCAGCCGGCGCCGGTCTGCGCGGTCACCCAGGCCGAGGTCAGGTTCGGCTGCGAGCAGCCGCGGTTGCTGCCGCCGATGTAGACGCCGATCGCCCGGTAGGGCGAGTCGGCCCAGTCGGCCATCGAGCGCGTGGACGGCGCCGCGCAGGCGTCGAAGCCGAGCCCGGTGAAGACGCCGCTGTTGGCGGAGGCGCTGGCGGTCGGACGAGGCCGGGTGGGGAGGGCGACCCGGCTCGCGGCCGCCGCCGACTCCGGTTCGACCAGGATCGCCCGCCGCCGCCCGAGCACCTCGGCGGGGCAGCGCTGGTTCGCCGACGGCGTGCCCAGGTAGACGGCGCGGCGATCGAGCCGCACGCACATC
>DATBXZ010000066.1:0-3007 GCA_036513995.1 Solirubrobacterales bacterium
GATCGCCAGCGCTCCGTTGACCGGGCGGGTCGAGCCGTCGAGCGCCAGCTCCCCGACCAGCGCCACCCGGGAGAAGGCCTCCCACTGGAGCTGGCCGGAGGCGCTCAGCAGCGCCGAGGCGATCGCCAGGTCCATGCCCGGTCCGGCCTTGCGCAGGCTGGCGGGGGCGAGGTTGACGACGATCCGCCGCAGCGGGAACTCGAAGTCGCAGTTGCCCAGCGCCGCCCGCACCCGCTCCCGCGCCTCCCTGACCGCGGCGTCGGGCAGGCCGACGATCGCGAAGCCGGGCAGGCCGCGGTGGACGTCGACCTCGACCCGGACCGGGCGGGCGGAGATGCCGTCGAGGGTGAAGGTTCGGGCCGTGGCGAGCACTGCGGGAACGCTAGGAGGCGGCGGCGCACGTGTTACGAGGGGTTCGGGCCAAAGTTGGAACAACTTGCGCGCCACGGGCGCGCCCCTCCGGCTTAGCGTCCCCGCGGATGACGATTGCTCGCCAGAGAACCGGTGCCAAGGCGGAGGAGCTGGTCGCCCGCCGCCTCGCCGCCGCCGGCTGGGAGATCGTCGAGCGCAACGCCCGGACCCGTTACGGCGAGCTCGACATCGTCGCCCGCGACGGCCGCACCCTGGTCTTCCTCGAGGTCAAGGCCGGCCGCCGGGGATCGGCCTTCGGACCCGAGCGCCCGGTCCTCGCCGTCGACACCCGCAAGCAGCGTCAGGTCCGCCGTCTCGCCACCACCTGGATGGCCGAGCGTCGCGACGTCCCCGTCTACGCCGAGATCCGCTTCGACGCCGTCGGCGTCACCTTCGACCGCGCCGACCGGGTGCTCGACGTCGAGCACATCGAGGCCGCCTTCTAGGCGGTCAGCCCCATCTGGGTGTAAGCCACCGATTGGAAGGAGCGCCGGTGCAGCGGGGAGATTCCGTTCTGCTCGATCGCAGCGCGGTGCTCGGGGGTCGAGTAGCCGACGTGCTCGTCGAAGCCCCAGCCGGGATGCCGGCGGGCGGCGTCGTGCATGTAGCGGTCGCGGGTCACCTTGGCAATCACCGAGGCGGCGGCGATCGCGGCGCTGGTGCCGTCGCCCTGGACGACCGCGCGGTGCGGCACCGCGCAACGCGGCAGCGAGAAGCCGTCGGAGAGACAGGTGGCCTCGGCCGGCGGCCGCAGACGTTCGAGCGCGACCGAGAGCGCTTCGATGTTGGTCACGTGGAGGCCGCGGCGGTCGATCCCGGCGGCGGAGCGGATGACGACGCTGACCCGGGTCGCCGCCCGCAGCACGCTCGGGAACATCTCCAGTCGCCGCTCCTCGCTCATCTGCTTGGAGTCGTGCAGGCCGGCGAGCGAGCGCCGGTCGCCATGCGAGAGCTGCTCGTAGTCGATCAGGACCGCGGCGGCGACCAGGGGGCCGGCGAGGCAACCGCGCCCAGCCTCGTCGGTGCCGGCGACGAAACGACTCTGGAGGCCGCGGTCGAAAGCGAACAGGCGGCGGCTGCGAGCCAGCCGGCGGCGGCCGCTGCGGGACCTAGAGGGTGCCAATGCGGTCGGGTGGCCAGTAGGTGGCAAAGGCCTCGCCGATGATCCAGCTTCGAGGGACGGGTCCCCAGAAACGGCTGTCGTCACTTGCTCCACGATTGTCGCCCATCATGAAGTAGTGGTCGGGCGGGATCTTGATCGTCCGCGGCATGTTGCAGGCGGGGGCGCTGCCGCAGGGGATGATGTACGGCTCGTCGGTCTTCTCGATGCCGTTGACGACCGGGTGGCCGCCCTTGACCGAGAGCGTGTCACCCGGCCCGGCGACGATCCGCTTGATGAAGTTCTGTTCGGACTCGCCCTTGGTCGCCTGCGGGCAGGGTTCGCCCTGCTGGGGCTGGACACCGCATTCGGTGCCGCTATCGGCACCCGCCGGCGGATGGAAGACGATGATGTCGCCGATCGAGGGATCCTGCAGGTGGTAGATGAAGCGGTTGACCAGGACCCGCTGGCCGACGTCGAGCGTCGGCTCCATCGATTCCGAGGGGATCTGGTACGGCTTCACGACCCAGGCCTGGATCGCCAGTGCCAGCCCCAGGGCCAGCGCCACGATGACGACCAACTCGACCAGCCCGCCGCCTTTGCCCTTCGGCTTCGGGATCGAGAGTTTCAGGCGGTCGGATCCTCGTCGGAGTCGCCGGCCTCGGCCGGCTTCTCGTCCTCGGCATCCTCTGACGCTGTTGGGCTGTCCTCGGTCTCCCCGGCCGCGGGCGCCTCTGCGTCCGTGTCCGCCGCTGCCTCGGTCTCTGCCGCCGCCTCGGGCTCATCCGCGGCCGTCTCCGGCTCGCCGGCCTCGACCTCGGGCGCCTCGTCGGCCTCCGCCTCCGCCGCCTCGGCCTCGGTCGGCACGACCTCGTCCTGCGCCACGCCCTCGGCGTCGGACGCCGCCGACGGCGCCACGACGACGTCGTCATCGATGCCCCAGCGCCGCTCGGCGACGCGGGCGGCCTTGCCGATGCGGCCACGCAGGTAGTAGAGCTTGGCCCGGCGCACGTCACCGCGCGCCGCAACCTCGAGCTTCTCGATCTTCGGCGAGTGCAGCGGGAACGTCCGCTCGACGCCGACGCCGAAGGACTGCTTGCGGACCGTGAAGGTCTCGCGCACGCCGGAGCCCTGTCGCCGCAGGACGACGCCCTCAAAGACCTGGGTGCGTTTGCGCGTGCCCTCGATCACCTGGAAGTGAACGCGGACGCGGTCGCCTGGGCCGAAGGAGGGAAGTCCCTCTTTCAGCTGGGCACGCTCGATGCTGTCGATTACGGAGCTCATTGGCGAGAAAAAGCCGCCGGACCCGAGTGCGGGAACCGCGCGGCTGGCGGAATGGTAGCTACTCGGCGCCCGACTCGAACTGCTCGGCGCGAAGACGGCTCTGCGCCAGGCGCCAGCGGCGCACTTTCTCGTGGTCCCCGGAGAGCAGGACCGCGGGCACCTCCCAGCCGTTGTAGGTGGCCGGGCGGGTGTAGTGGGGGTACTCCGGCATCC
>DATBXZ010000067.1:0-6937 GCA_036513995.1 Solirubrobacterales bacterium
TCCTTGTCGAGCGCCGCGTACGCCTTTTCCTGCTCGGGGCCGAGCTGTTCTTCGCCGAGGCGGGAGATCTCCTGGTTGAGCTTCGGGTTGTCGATTTCGGCGAAGTTGCCGTTGTTGGTCGGGAGGATGCTTTCGCCCGACAGCATCGGCTGGAAGAAGTCGTTCGGGTGCGGGTAGTCCTGGAACCAGTCCGACCAGCCGGTGTCGAGTTCGGGCGTCGTCTGGTTGCCGATCACCGTGAAGTAGTTGTCGGCGTTGATGATTTTCAGCGTCGCGTGGAAGCCGAGCTGGGTCAGCACGTCCTGGTAGTAGGTGACCGCTGCTTCGTTTTCGGCTTCGTTGTCGCCCCAGACCGTGACGTTCATGTCGGAGGGGTTGGCTTCCTCGATCATCGCCTTCGCCTTCGCGAGGTTGTGCGGGTAGAGCTCCAGTTTCTTGTAGCCGGGCATTCCCGGCGGCAGGATCTGCTGGGTGCCTTTGAGCGAGCCGACGTAGATCCGTTCCAGCGCCGCCGGGTCGACCGCGTAGTTGACCGCCTGGCGCACCTTGGGGTCGTTGAAGGGCGGCCTGTTCATGTTCATCCAGAAGTAGTAGGTGCTGATCGTCGGCTCGGGCCGGAACTGGGTGCCTTCGTATTTGCTTTTGATTTCCGCGTAGCGATCCGGCGGCGGCTGGGTCTGCATCCAGTCGAACTTGCCCTGCTCGACGCCGTTGACCTGGGTCGAGGGGTTGCGGATGATCGAGACGTCGATCTTGTCCATGTGCCCGCTCGGATATTCCGGCATCGCCTTCGAGTTGGCTTTGGCCCAGTAGGGGTTGCGTTCGTAGTTCCAGCCTTTGCTCGGGTCGACCTTGGTGATCACGTAGGGGCCGGTCCCGGGGGGCGGGTTGGTCGACTGGTTGGTGTTCGGCGTGTCCGGCGGCACCGGTGCGACGAACATCAGGCCGAGCTCGTTGGTGAACGTGCCGCGCGGTTTGACCAAGTGGATGACGATCTTGCCGGTCTTGTCGTTCGCTTCGATTCCGGGGATCCCGCCGGTTTTCGTTTCCGAGAACTTTTCGGCGCCGACGATGTCCGTGTAGAAGGGCGAGCCGCCGGAGTTGGTCTTGAAGAGGCGTTCGACGGCGTAGGTGAAGTCGGAGGCCTTGACCGCGGTGCCGTCGGAGTATTTGAGGCCGGGGCGGAGGGTGAGGGTGTAGGTCTTGCCGCCGTCGCTGATCTTCGGCATTTCCCTGGCCAGGCCGGGGACGACTTCGCTGCCGGCGACGCCTTCCGCGTGCTTGTAGGTCAGCAGCGGGATGTAGACCTCGCCCAGCGCGTTCCAGCCTTCGGCGGTGTAGGTGAGCGCCGGGTCCAGGTAGTCGGGGAGGCCGGCGAAGGTGGCGTTGAGAGTGCCGCCTTCCTTGCCGCTGGAGCTGCTGCCGCTGCCGCATGACGCCAGTCCAATCGTCGCGACCGCTGCAAGTCCGAGCACCGCTGCAAGCACGCAAAGTCTCTTCAACGCAAAACCTCCGGGTCGGACGGGACGGGACGGCTGCCTGGAATCAACTCCAGCACAACGTCGTCACCCCCGTCAAGATCGTTTGAACCAGACGCAGCAGGACGTTCGGGCCAATTGGCTCCAAGTATGGAGGCGGCGACGGCGACGATTGCCAGGATGCCGGCACCGGCGGCAAAGAAGGCGGCACGAGGACTGGCGACGGCGGCGATCACGCCGCCGAGGGCGATCCCGATGCCGGGCATCGCGGCGCCGATCGATTCGAGCACGCTCGTCACCCGCGCCTGCATCGTCTCGGTCGTCAGCTCCTGGACGGCGCTGACGACCGAGACCCACTGCACGCCGTTGCCGGCCCCACCGACGACCGAGGCGCCGCAGGCGATCGCCAGCGTCGGCGCCGCCGCCAGTCCGAGATAGCCGGCGCCGATCGCGATCGTGCTGAAGAAGAGGAGATAGGGAAGTGGCGCCCGCCGCACCCTCGCGAAGACGATGCTGCCCACGACCATCCCCACTCCCCAACTGGCCAGCAGCACGCCGTAGCCGGAGTCGGTCGTCCCCAGAGTCTGCTTCGCGTAGAAGACCTCGATCGGCATCACCGCGGCGAAGAAGATGAAAGCGGCCCCCTGGGCCAGCAGCAGCCGGCGCAGGGTCTTCTGCTCGCGCAGGTAGACGACCCCGGCCCGTACGCGTTCCCGCATCTTGCCGGGTTCGGGCTCGGCCTGAGGAAGGGGGCCGGCGGTGAGTAGGAGCAGGGCGACGACACAGAAGGAGCCGGCGTCGAGGAGCAGCGCTGTCTGCACGCCGAAGGCGCCGACGGCCAGCCCGGCCAGCCCCGGCCCGACCGCGGCGCCGGCAGTGAAGGCGATGTTGAGCAGCGCGTTGCCAGCGCGCAGCTCTCCCGCCGGCTCGAGCAAGGCCGCGACCACGGCGCGGGTCAGCGAACGCCCGGTCAGGGCAAGCGCGCCGTCGATGGTCGCCACCACGATCACCGCTGGGAGTGAGAAGTGCGCGGCACCGGCAAGCAGGGCCAGCGCCGCGAACGCGATCGCCTCGCCGCAATAGAGGACGGGCAGGACGAGCCGTGGCGGCGGCCGCTCGACGCGGGTGACCAGGATCGGCACCGCTAGGGCCGGGAGGAAACGGGTGCCGAGGAAGAGCCCGGCCGCCGCCAGGGCGCTGTCGGTGCGCTCGAAGATCAGCACCGAGAGGGCGATTATCGCCATCCAGTCGCCGATCTCGTTGACCGCGTAGGTCGTCACGAGCCGCCGAAAGGGGCGCCTCCTCAGGGGGTCGATCAGGCCTTTATTGCGCATGGATCTTGGGAGAACTACTGCATTTACGCACAACTTTTCCTGCAGATGCACAAGTTTCGGCGAAGTTGTGCTACAAAGTTGCCAGACATTTCACGAGTTCAGATGGCGATGCGGCATCTGAGGGCTTCATCCAACGAAAGGGACTCACATGCACTACCGCAACTAGATCTTCAGCAGTCAGCTTCAGAAGTCGGCTCGGTGCGCAGCTCGCACCCGAGCTTGAAGGGCGCCCCAAGCACAGGGCGCCCTTCGTCTGTTCGGGGTCCTTCGGAACAGCCCTGCGTGCTCGAGGCTCGTCTGCGAGCCCTTGCATGCTGCCGGTCATATGGCTACGTCCGCTTGTAAGGAGCCCTATAGCTGGGTACTTTCAAACTATGTGCCGGCAGGCCGCGACCTGGACTACCCCTGTTGCAGGGAATGCTTCCTGGCTGCGGAACCCATATGCCCGCGGAGCTTTCCCAGTGACGGAAGGCGGCGCCGGACTCCCAGACCGTCTGCCCCATGAATAGCAATCGTCCCAGCAATCTGGTCGTCGCCGCCGAGGTGGTCGCGCTGATCGTGGTCGTGGCGGTGTCCGTGCTCACCGCCGGCACCGCCGTCTGGGACCTGCCCCTGCTCGGCATCCTGTTCGCCTTCGCGGTCTTCAGCGACCTGACGGCGATCCCGACGTCGAAGCTGAAACTGTCCGTCGCCTTCATGCCGATGGTCCTGGCGATGGTCCTGCTCGGCGGCCCGCCGGCCGCCGTGATCGGCGTGCTGACGATCCTGGTCGTCGACGGGCTGGTCGGCAAGCGCCCGCTCCACATCCTCCTCAACAACGGCCTCACCTTCGCCACCTATCCGCTGCTCACCGGCCTCGCCTTCCACTGGGTGACCACCAGCGGCCAGATCTCCGATACCGACCCGGCCTTCTACGCCCTGATCCTCGCCGCCTGCATCCTCGCGCTGGCGATCAACTTCACGATGATCACCTCCTACTCCTGCTATATGGACGGCAGCTCCTTCGTCAGGAAGGTTCGCACCGCCTTGATACCGGTGCTGCCCACCGATCTCGCGGCCGCGCTGCTGGCTGCCGGTATCGCCTATCTCTACATACTCGTGGGCCTGGCGGGGATCGCCCTGTTCGGCATCGTCCTGGTCACCTTCCAGTACCTGATCGGCGCTCTGCTTCTTTCCCAGGAGCGGGCCGAGGAGCTGCAGCGGCGCAGCAAGCAGCTGGCCAGCTTCCAGGTCGGGATTTTGAGCGCGATGCTGCGCACCCTCGACCTGCGCGACCAGATGACCGCCCGCCACTCCGCCGCCGTGGCCCGCTACTCGCGGGCGATCGCCCAGCGGGCCGGCTACTCGCGCCCCGAGGAGGAACTGGTCCACATCGCCGCGCTGCTGCACGACATCGGCAAGTTCATCCTTCCCGACCGCATCCTCAAGGCCAACGTGCCGCTCACCGACGAGGACTGGATGCTGATCCGCCGCCACCCGCAGCAGGGCGCCCGCGTGGTCTCCTCGCTTGACGGTTACGGCCCGGTCGCCGAGGTCATCCTCGCCCACCACGAGCGGATCGACGGCAAAGGCTATCCGCGCGGCCTGGCCGGGGACGACATCCCCGAGCTGTCGCGGATCATCTCCGTCGCCGACACCTACGACGTGATGACGGCGCGCGACTCCTACCGCACGCCGATGTCGAGCCACGACGCGATCGCCGAGCTGCGCCGCGTCGCCGGCAAACAGCTCGACGCGCGCTTCGTCGAGGTCTTCATCGAGCTGCTCGAGGGCCAGGACGTCTCCTTCGCCCACGGCGAGGCCGCCGACTTCGAGAAAGAGCTGGGGCTGCAATCGCGGATCGCCGAGACGGCCAGCCCCAACGGCGAGTCCAACCGCTTCCAGGTCGCCGGCGTCAGCTCCTAGTCCGCCGCGGTACGGTTGCGGCCGGATGCGCGCCGTCACCTTCCAGGGCCCGGAGCAGGTTCGGATCGAGCAGAAGCCCGATCCCGAGATCGTCGCCGCCGACGACGCGGTGATCCGGGTCGAGGCGAGCGGGATCTGCGGCTCCGACCTCCACATCTACCACGGCCGGGTCCCGGTCGAGCCGGGCTTCACGATCGGCCACGAGTTCGTCGGCACGGTGCTGGCGGCCGGCGACGAGGTCGAGCGGGTCGCCGTCGGCGATCGCGTGCTCGGCACCTTCCACACCGCCTGCGCGACCTGCACCTCCTGCCTGCGCGGCGACTACCACCGCTGTCGCAACGGCCAGACCTTCGGCCACGGCGCCAATCTCGGCGACCTTCAGGGCGCCCAGGCCGAGCAGCTGCTGGTGCCGCGCGCCAACCTGACCCTGCGCCGGGTCCCGGAAGGGATGTCGGCCGACGTCGCTCTCTTCGCCGGCGACGTGATGGGGACCGGCTACCACGCCGTCGCCCATGCCGGGATGCGATCGGGGGACACGGTCGCCGTCCTCGGCCTCGGGCCGGTCGGGCTCTGTGCGGTCCAGGCCGCTGTGGCCGGTGGGGCCGTCGAGGTCTTCGCGATCGACACGGTGGAGGAAAGGCTGGAGATGGCCGCGTCCTTCGGGGCGACGCCGCTGCACCTGACCGAGCAAGAGCCGAAGCGAGCGATCCGCGCGGCGACCGGCGGCCTCGGCGTCGACGTCGTCGTCGACGCGGTCGGCGACCCGGGGCCGCTGGCGCTGGCGATCAGCCTCGCCCGCGACGCCGGCACCGTCTCCGGGATCGGCGCCTATGCCGGCAAGGGCGAGGTGCCGCTGGGGCTGGCCTGGCTGAAGGGCCTCGACCTGCGCCTCGGCCTGGCCAACGTGATCGCCCACGTCGACCGGGTCCTCGCCCTGCTCGAGGCCGGCAAGCTCGACCCCGCTCCCTTGGTCACCCACCACATGCCGCTCGACCAGGCGGCCGAGGCCTACGAGATCTACGACCGCCGCGAAGCGCTGAAGATCGTCCTCACGCCGTAAACGTGGGCCGGGGCCCCAAGTCAGCTGTGCCAGTTGACTAGAACAGTAGCCTCGGTTACTGTGTCCCGTGATGACACAGCAAGACGTCGCCGCGCAGGCCGCGCCCAACCCCTTCGCGACTGATCCCAGCGACGAGTTGCCGGTTGGGCTGCAGCTGACCTGGCGGCTGCGGGCACTGATAGCCACCGGCCAGCTGGCGAGCGGCGAGCGGCTGCCCAGCTTCCGCCGCCTCGCCGAGTGGGCCGGGGTCAACCTCAACACCGTGCGGGCGGTCTACGAGGGCCTCGAGGCGGACGGCCTGGTGGTCAGCCGCCAGGGCCAGGGGACCTTCGTCGCCGACGGCATCGAGCCGGCCCCCGAGCTGGAGGAGATCGCCGCCGAGGCACTGCGCCGCGCCAGCGAGGCCGGGCTCGGCTCCCGCGACCTGGCGATCGTGGCGATGGCCTGCGCGAGCATCCCCGGCAGTGTTGGGGGGGAGGTGCCGGCGCCACCACCGCCGGGCCTCCCCGATCTCGCCGAGGAGAGCGAGGCGATCGAGGTGCGGCAGGAGCTGCGCCGGCAGATCGGCCGGCTCGAGGCCGAGCTGGCGAGCTACACGCGTTACCTCAGCGCCGAGGAGCTGCCGACGGCGCCGCGTCGCGCCGTTGCCCACGTCGCCGGCGTCGAGGAGCTGGAGGAGACGCGCGACACGCTGATCGCGCAGCTCTCCGAGGCCCAGAGAGCGGCGGAGCAGCGGGTGCGAAAGGAAGCGCAGGCTCGCGGCAACGGGCCGCTCGGCAGGGCGATGAGCTGGTGGCGGGCGAAGCCGTAGTCGCTAGGAGGGCGCGTTCCGTCACCTCGCTGTTCGCCGAGGTGGGGAACATGATGATCCTCACCACGAAGACGATCGTCTCGGCCGTCCGCGGGCCCTACCCCTACGGCGAGGAGCTGGTCTGGCAGTTCCTCTTCGTGCTGAAGCTCTCCTGGTTCCCCCTGCTGATCTCGACCTTCGCCCTCTGCCTCGGCGCTCCCGGGTTGCAGGCGGCGGGCGTGCTCTCGCTGTTCGGCGCCCTCGACCGGCTCGGCGGCTTCTTCGTGCTGACGGCGATCCGTTGGATCGGGCCGCTGGTGACGGCGGTCGTCGTCGCCGGCGTCGCCGGCACCGCGATCACCGCCGACCT
>DATBXZ010000068.1:0-25204 GCA_036513995.1 Solirubrobacterales bacterium
CTCGATCTTCGTCGTGCCCGGCCCGCTGCTGGCTTCGCTGGCCGGAACGGTGGCGATGGTGGTCGTCCTCAGCGTCACTGTTGCCACCCTCGTCGGCCCCGCCCTGCTGGTCTTGGTCGGGCACAACATCAACCGCTGGCGGATCGGCGCGGCCCCCAACGGCAGCTCGCGACTGATGGTCCTGGTTACCGCCGCGCTGAAACGTCCGGCCGCGGCCGCACTGCTGATCGGCGCCGTCGTGCTGGTCCTCTCGGCTCCCGCGATCGCGCTCAAGACCGGCCCGCCCAGCACCAAGCAGCTACCCCCGGACGCGCCGGCCCGCAAGGACGCCGAACTGATCGCCGACACCTTCAGCCCCGGCTTCGAAGCGCCCTACCAGGTTGTCGCCGCCAGCAGCGAAGGGCCGATCACCGATGCCAAGGACCTCGACGCCCTCGATCGCTGGCAGCAACGGATCGCGCGGATCCCCGGGGTGCAGCTGGTGATCGGCCCGGCCCAGGTCTCCAAGCGGACCAAGCCGTTGCAGGAACTGGGCAACGCCGCCCTTTCCTCCGACGGTGACCTCGGCCCGGTCAAACAGCTCGGCCGCCTCGGCCGCAGCCTCAAAGTCGCCGCCGGAGGAGTGGAGCAGCTGCGCGGCGGCATCTCCGAAGCGAGCGACGGCGCCGGCCTGCTCGCCCAGGGCTCCGATCGCGCCGCCGAAGGGGCGCAGCTGATCGCCAACGGCCTCGGCCGGGCGGCGGGCGGCAGCGCCAGAGCCGTGCAGGCCCTGGACAAATTCGCCAAAGGGGCCAAACGTCTGGCGAAGGCGCAGCAGACCGCCTCGATCGCGGCGCTGCAGCTCAAATTCGGGGCTCAGAATCTCGGCGGGGCCAATCTGCGCTTCAACGCCCTCAAGCGCTCGATCAAGCTGGAAAAGTCGCTCGAAGAAGGGGCGAACACGACCCTGCCGCGGCTGCTGGGGCCGGCGAAGGTCGCCGAAGAACAGCTGAAGGCGGCGCTGGCGCAGCTGGGAGCGATGACGACCGGCAAGGCCGACCCAAACTACGCCGCGACCCTGGAAGCCGTGCGCCGCGCCGAGGGCGCGGTCAGCGGCACCGACCCAGTCAGCGGCGCTCCCTACGAAGCCGGCTACGCGGGCCTGCCGACCGAACTCGGGGCGCTGCAGGCACAGCTGCTCGAAGACGCCGAAGAATCGCACCAGGTCACCGCCTGGCTGAAATCGACCCTGATCAACCTGAAGAAACTCGCCAACGGCGCCGGCCGGCTCTCGGACGGGATGCGCGAAATCGCCGCCGGCGGCAGGAAACTCGCCGCCGGCGCCAGCCGCCTCGATCGCGCCGCTCGCAACCTTGGAGACGGGCTGGACAAGCTGAGCGGCGGCGCGGTCGCCCTGGTCGGCGGCATCGACCGCCTCAGCGGCGGTGCCGAAGCCCTGGAATCCGGGCTGGCCGAAGCGGTCGACCGCTCGGCGCCGCTGCCGGCCGGCCTCAACCGCGCCAGCGTCCGCGTGATTTCCGGCAAGACCCGGATCGGGCACCAGGTGGCCCGGGTCCGGCGGGCGACGCCCGGCCTCTTCAACTCGGGCTACTTCGTCCTCTCCCAGCTGGACGGGGCCAACCCGCCGGCGCGCGAAGCTGCGTCCGGCACGATCGACCTCGACAGCGGCCAGGGAGCCTTGACGACGGTCATCTCCAAGTACTCCTTCAACACGCCCGGCTCGATTGCGCTCGACAACCGCCTGAAGCGGGAAGCGAGCGAATTCAGCGACGAAGCCGGTCTCGCCACCGGCGTCGCCGGCGGCGTCGCCCAGCTCAACGAATTCAGTCACGTCACCCGCGACCGGATCCCACTGGTGATCGCGGTGATCGCGCTGGTCACCTTCCTGGTCCTGGTCGTCGTCCTGCGCTCGATCCCGTTGGCGGCGATCGCGGTCGGCCTCAACCTCTGTACGGTCGCCGTCGCCTTCGGGGTCCTGACCCTGCTCTTCAACGTCCCGGGGGACCTGCCGCTGGGAGGCAACTCCTACGTCGACGCAGTTACCGCGGTGATGATCTTCGGGATCGTCTTCGGCCTCTCGATCGACTACGCGGTCTTCCTGCTCAGCCGCATGCGCGAGCACTACAACCGCCACGGCGACAACGCCGCCGCGATCGAGTTCGGGCTCGACAAGACCGCGCGGGTGATCACCGGCGCCGCCGCGATCATGATGGCGGTCTTCATCGCCTTCGGCACCGCCTCGATCGCCGGCCTCAGCCAGCTCGGGATCGGCCTCACCGTCGCCGTCATCCTCGACGCCACGGTGGTGCGGATCGTGTTGCTGCCGGCGCTGATGCTGCTGATCGGGGACCGGGTCTGGTGGTTGCCCCGCTGGATGGGCCGGGTGCTGCCCAAATTCGACGTCTGAGCACAGCGTTGACTTCGAGTTAAGTACCCGCTGCTCGCACACTTGTCGGGGGATGGCTCGGATACGATTCGCCCGCCCGTTCCACCGGGTCGGAGGGCCGGGGAACGATTAAGCGACGACCCGTGGCTGCCAATTCTTCAGGCGAGGAGAAAAGCTCGGCGCCAAGCCGTGGAGTTACCCCAGCGCGAATCGCGGTGATCGCGGCCCTGGCGGTGGCGGTGATCGTGCTCGCGGTGGTCTTCTTCAGCGGTGGCGGCGGGCACAAGTACACCCTCGTCTTCCAGAACGCCTCGCAGCTGGTGCCGGACAACCAGGTGCTGATCGGTGGCTCGCCGGTCGGCTCGGTCGAAAGCATCGAGCTCAGCGACAACAACCTCGCCGAGGTCCACGTCGAAGTCGAACAGGAGCTGCACGAGGGGACGACCGCGGTGATCCGGGCCACCTCGCTTTCCGGCGTCGCCAACCACTACGTCTCGGTCAGCCCCGGGCCCAACAGCAACCCGGCTCTGGGCGAAGGCGCGGAAATCGGCCTCGGCTCGACCACCACGCCGATCGACATCGACCAGTTCTTCAACACCTTCCCGCCCGCCGTGCGCAAGGGCCTCAGCAACTTCATCAAGGGCAACTCGGCGATCTACGCCGGCCAGGGCCCCGCCGCCAACGACGCCTACAAGTACTTCGGGCCGGCGCTCAACCGCACCGACGCCTTCGTCAAGGAACTGAACGCCGATCAGCGCCTGCTCGCCCGCTTCATCGTCAGCTCCAGCAAGCTCTCGACGACGGTGGCCCAGCGCGGCGAAGCGCTTTCCAGCGCGGTCTCCAACGCCAATACGGCCTTCAGCGCGATCTCCACCCAGAACGTCGCCCTCGACCAGTCCCTGCGGCGACTGCCGCCGGTGATGCGCCAGGCCAACACGACCTTCGTCAACCTCCGCGCTGCCCTCGGCGACCTCGAACCGCTGATCAACACGGCGAAGCCGGCGACCAGGAACCTGGCGCCGTTCCTGGCTGAACTGCGCCCGGTGCTCTCAAAATTCGTGCCCTTCACGCGCAACCTGCGGCTCACCGTCGCCCGGCCCGGCAAGGCGAACGACGCGGCCGAACTGCTGGCCGTGCTGCCGAGCGTGCGCGAACAGACGTCGAAGACGTTCCCGCACGCCGAAGAAGCGATCGCCGCCTTCCAGCCCAACCTCAACTTCGCTCGCGCCTACACGCCGGACATCTTCAACGCCCTCGGCAAGGTCGGGCAGATCGCCGGGTACTACGACGGCAACGGCCACTACGTGCGGGCCGCCACCGCCGCTCAGAATCTCTTTGCCTACGAAGGCGGCACTCTGAACCCGATCACGAAGGCGCAGCAGTTCGAAGCCTTCGGCTCCTCCGCCCCGGTCCACCGTCGCTGTCCCGGCGGCGCCACGCCGTCCGCGCCGGATGGCTCCAACCCCTTCGTCGATCCGCCCTCGAGCGGCAGCGTCAGCACTTCCGAATGCAACCCGGCCGACGCGCCCCCCGGACCGTGAGCAGGCGGGGGACAATCGTGGCAGCGTTGGTCGCGGCGGCCGTCGTCGTGGTCGTGCTGCTCGTCTCCGGTGGAGGCGACAGCAGCAGCGGCTACCGGATCCGCGCCATCTTCGACAACGGCGCCTTCATGGTCACCGGCGAGCAGGTCCGGGTCGCCGGCGCCAACGTCGGCACGATCGAATCGGTCGACGTCTCGATGCCGGGGGAAACGGTCGCCTACCGTGCCGGCAAGCCGGTTGCGGTGCCCGGCAAAGCGATCATCGTGATGGACATAACCGACCCCGGCTTCCAGGATTTCCGCAGCGACGCCAGCTGCCAGATCCGTCCGCAGTCGCTGATCGGCGAGAAGTTCGTCGATTGCCGGCCGACCCTGCCGCGGGCGCCGGGCTCACCGCCACCGCCACCGCTGAAGCAGATCCCCTCGGGTCAGCCGGGAGCGGGCGAGTACCTGCTGCCGCTTGGCAGCAACGGCACCAGCGTCGACCCCGACCTGATCAACGACATCCAGACGCTGCCCTACGCGCAGCGCTTCCGCCTGATCTTCAACGAACTCGGCGCCGGCCTGGCCGGGCGCGGCGACGACCTCGAAGTGCTGGTCAAGCGCGCCAATCCGGTCCTGCGCGACGTCGACCGCCTCTTCGGCATCCTCTCCGCCCAGCGCGACCAGCTGGCCCAGCTGACCAGCGACTCGGACGAAATCCTGCGGCCGCTGGCCCGTGAGAGCAGCCACGTCGCCGGCTTCTTCACCAACGCCGGCGCGGCCGGGCAGGCCAGCTCCGAACATGGGCCTGAACTGGAAGAGGCACTGCGCAAATTCCCCACCTTCCTGCGCGAGTTCCGCCTGACGATGCGCAGCCTGCAGGGCTTCTCCGATGCCGCCGCGCCGGTCTTCTCCGACTTCGGCAAGGCCGCGCCGGCGCTGACCGACGCGACGCGGACGCTGACGCCGTTCTCGGAAGCGACGACGGTGGCGCTGAAGAGCCTCGGCGAGACCGGCGCCGCCTCCGGCCCGATCTTCCGCGAAGCCGACCCGGTGGTTAGCAAGGCGGCTGAAGTGGCGAAGAGCGGCGTCTCGCCGACGACCGAACTGGCCAAGCTCTTCACCAACATCGAACAGACCGGTGGCTGGAACGGCCTGGTCGAACTGATCTACAACACGACCGCCTCCTTCAACGGCTTCGATCAGTACGGGCACTTCGGCCGCACCCTGGTCACGCTCAGCAACTGCCTCAACTACATCGGGACCGCCTCCGGCACATCGGGCTGTGCGGCACGGTTCAACGGGCCCAACGCCGGCGAAGGAACCTCCAGCAGCGCCAGCGCCGCCTCCCTCAGCCGCCTGCTGCGGCGCCAGCTGACGGCGAAGACCGGCGGCACGGTGTCAGCAGAAGGGCCGGCGACGGGCATCGGCCAGGCCGGGGCCGCCGGCGGCGAAGCCGGAGTGTCCAGTGCCTCGAAGACCGGGGGCACCGCCCCGCTCCTCAACTACCTCCTGGGCCCATGAGGAACCGCAGCGGCATACAGGGAGTGGCGAGCAGCCCGATCCTGGTCGGGGCGGTGACGATCCTGGTCGTGATCGTCGCGGTCTTCCTCGCCTACAACGCCAACAACGGCCTCCCCTTCGTCTCCACTTACAACCTCAAGGTCAAGGTGCCCAACGCCGACGCCCTGGTCAAGGGCAACGAGGTGCGGATCGGCGGCGTCCGGGTCGGCATCGTCAAGTCCGTGGTGCCGGTCCAGGAGAGCGGTGGCCGCGTCGCCGCCGAGCTCTCGCTCAGCCTCGACAAGAACGCCGAACCGCTGCCGATCGACTCGACGGTGACGATCCGGCCGAAGTCGGCGCTGGGGTTGAAGTTCCTGCAGGTGACGCCGGGCAACTCCTCCAAGGGCTTTGCCCCCGGCGAAACGATCCCGCTCGCCGCCTACACGCCGGAACCGGTCGACATCGATGAATTCTTCGACATGTTCGACGAACCGACCCGGCTGGCGATCCGCCAGAACCTGGCCGGCTTCGGCAACGCCCTGGCCGGCCGCGGCCCGCAGCTGAACGAAGGGATCGGCGCCCTCAGCCGCCTTGCGGTCCACGGCCAGCCGGTGCTGCGCACGATCGTCGCGCCGAGCACCAACTTCGCCGGCTTCTGGCGGGCACTGGAGGATCTCTCGGCGACAGTCGCGCCGGTGGCCGAGACCCAAGCGAGCCTCTTCGTCGCCCTCGACCGCACCTTTGCCGCCTTCGCCCGCGTCTCCCGCCCCTACATCCAGGAAACGATCGAGAAAGGCCCGCCGACGCTGGACGCCGTCAACTCCGACCTGCCGGCGCTGCGGCCGTTCTTCCGCGACTCGGCCCGTTTCTTCACGGCGCTGAAGCCGGGAGCGAAAGCGCTCGGAGAAACCTCACCGGTGATCGCCGCAGCCCTGCACGCGGGCGTCCCCGCGCTCAACGCCTCGCCGGTCGTCAACAATCAGTTGCAGCCGACCGCGGAAGCGCTGGTCGCCTTCCAGGATGCGCCCGGCGTCTTCAACGGCCTCGGTCTCCTGGTCGACACCAACGAACTGCTCGACCCGTCGCTGCGGTTCATCACCCCGTCGCAGACGACCTGCAACTACATCACGCTCGCCTTCAAGAACCTTGCCAACTCCAACAGCGAAGGCAACGGCCAGGGGAACTGGCTCAACTTCGTCCCCTTCGAGCCGCCCGAAGGGCCCAACAGCGAGTCCAGCCCGGCCTCCGCCCCGGCCAACGGCCCCGATCGCGAAAACCATCTCCACTTCAATCCCTATCCGCAGACGGGCGCCCCCGGCCAGCCTCACGGCTGCGAAGCGGGCAACGAGAAGTACGCGGCCGGCGAGACCGTGATCGGCAACGCGGCTGAAGTCTGGGGAACGACGACGCGCGGGCAGGTGAAGAAGAAGTGAGCCGTCTACCCGAGCGCGACACCAGGCAGGGCGCCACCAACCGCCGCTTCAAGTGGCGGCCGAGCAACGTCGCGATCGCGATCGTCTTCATCCTCATCTTCACGATCGGCCCCTACCTGGCCTTCACCGGCCACGTGCCCTTCACCAGCTACGGCTACGAGCTGAACGCGACCTTCGCCAACTCGGCCAACGTCGCCCTCAACTCGCCGGTGCGGATCGCCGGCGTCGAAGTCGGCAAAGTGATCTCGACCAGCCGTGACGGCAACGCGACCAACGTCACCTTCACGGTCGACGGCGCCGGCCGGCCGATCCACGACGACGCCTTCGCCGCGATCCGGCCGCGGATCTTCCTCGAGGGCAACTTCTTCGTCGATCTCGACCCCGGCAGTCCCAGCGCCCCGGACATGGACAGCGGCGCCACGATCCCGATCAGCCGCACCTCGACCGCCGTCCAGCTCGACGAAGTGCTGACGGCGCTGCAGTCCCCGACCCGGGCCGACCTCAGCCGTCTGCTGGAGAGCTACGGCACGGCGCTGACTCACAAGCCAACCGCGGCCGAAGACGCCAACCAGCTGCCCGAGGTACATGGCAAGACCGGCGCGGAAGCCTTCAACGGCGCCCTCAAATACGGCGGCGATGCCGGCCGCTACAGCGCCCAGGTCACCAATGCCTTCCTCGGCACCCAGCAGCGCGACCTCTCACGCCTCGTCGCCGGCGCCGGGCGGACCTTCGGCGCCCTCGCCAGCCGCGAAGCCGACCTGCAGGGGCTGATCGACAACTTCAACGTCTTCACCGGCGCCCTCGCCGCGCAGTCGACCAACCTCTCGACCACGGTCCACCTACTGGCCCCAACCCTGCGCACCGCCCACGCCTCGCTGGTCAGCCTCAACCGCACGCTGCCGCCGCTGCGCACCTACGCGATCGAGCTGACCCCGGCGGTGGCGGAGCTGCCCGGCTTGATCAGCGCCTCGAAACCGTGGCTGGCCCAGGTCCGCCCGCTGCTCTCCGGCAAAGAGGGCGGCGGCGTCGCCAAGCTGCTGGCCGAATCCACCCCCGGCCTCGCCGGCGCCGCCCAGGCCGGCAAGGAAGTGGCGCTGCCGCAGCTCAACCGGCTCAGCCTCTGCACGACCAAGGTCCTGGTCCCGACCGCCAACCAGACGATCGACGACCGCTTCAGCACCGGCGGTCCCAACTACCGCGAGTTCCTCTACAACCTCGTCAACTTCGCGAGCTTCGCTCAGAACTACGACGGCAACGGGCCGTACGGTCGGGCCCAGGTGGGCGGCGGGCCCGTCCTGGTCGGGGAACCGAACCCAGAGGGCAACAAGAGCACCTTCAGCGACAGCATCAACTACGCCAACACGATCACCGCGCCGATCGGCAACCAGCCGCAGCTCGCCGGCATGCCGGCATTGAAGCCGGAAGTGCGCTGCGACTCGAATCCCGCCCCGGACGTCAACGGACCGCTTGGACAGGTCGGCGCCCCGACTCCCTCGCCAGGAGGAGTGAACCCGTGAGCGAGCAGACGCCCAAGGCGAACCGCTGGGTCCACTTCCGGGCCTGGCTCTCGCGGCAGTCGCGGGGGCACAGCAAAGACACGATCGCGATCATTGTCCTGGCCGTGGCCGGCGTGGTGATGATGCTGGGGATCTTCACCGAGCAGAAGGCCTCGTTGCCGTCCTGGCTGCCGCTGGTCGGCGAAGAATTCGACCACATCACGGCGGAGTTCGCGACCGCGCAGGCGGTCACGCCGGGACAGGGCCAGTCGGTCGACATCGCCGGCATCCAGATCGGCAAGGTCACCTCGGTCGACCTCGAAGACGGCCACGCCGTGGTCGGGATGGACATCGTGCCCGAATACATGCAGCTGATCCATCCCAACGCGACCTTCCTGCTGCGGCCGAAAACGGGCCTGAACGACATGATCGTCGAGGTCAGCCCGGGCAGCGGCAAGAAGTCGATCGAATCCGGCGCCAACTTCACCCTCGCCCAGACCGAACCGAACACCAACCTCGATGCCTTCCTCGCCACCCTCGACGGCGACACGCGTCAGTACCTGCAGTTGCTGGTCGCCGGCGGCGCTCAGGGCATCGGTGGCCGTGGCAAGCAGCTCTCCAACGCCCTGCGCCGCTTCCAGCCCTTCGTGCACTACACGGCGAAGCTGAACAAAGTCGTCGCCGAACGCCACGTCGCCCTCGCCAACGTGATCCACAACTTCGGCGCGCTGACGACGGAACTCGGTCGCCACGATGCCGAGATCAAGCGCTTCGTCACCTCCTCCGACGCCGCCCTCGGCAACTTCGCCCACCAGCAGACGGCGATCCAGGAATCGCTGCGAGAATTCCCGGCGGCGCTGCGGGCAGGCAACGCCGGTCTCGCCAGCTCCAAGCGCTTCTCCGACGTCGCCTACCCGGCGCTGACCGGCCTGATCCCGCAGGCACAGGCGCTGACGCCGGCCTTCAAGGCGACCGAGCGCATGTTCAGCCAGACCACGGCGCCGATCCGCGACCAGATCCGCCCCTTCACCCGCCAGATCCGCCCTGTGCTGACTCACGGCAACGAAGCTTCCGGGCCGTTCAAGAAGACCGTCAGGGAATTCGGCAACTCGCTCGGTGCCTTCAACACGTTCTTCGACGAGCTCGCCTACAAGCCGAAGGGCTCGAAGCAGAGCGTCCTCTTCTACCTGCCCTGGCTCAACCACGACTTCAACGCCGCTTTCAACCTCCAGGACGCGGGTGGCCCGGCGCTGCGCGGCATCGTTCTGATCTCCTGCACGGGTGCCGACCTCGGTTACGGCGCCGCCGGCATCCTGCCGTTCGTCAAAACGCTGCTGCAGGTGACCAACGTGCCGCGTAAAGAAGAAATCCCGGTCTCCTTCCCGACCACTACCGGGAAATGTGAATACAAACACAAATGAGCAAGCGCGCCCCCAGCACTACGCAGCTCCTGGTAATCGCCGGCTTCGCGCTGTCGTGCTTCGGCATCCTGCTCTTCCTCTGGGTCACCTTCGGCGGGCCGACTCCGTTCCGGGCCAAGCCCTACGAGATCAAGGTCCCGTTCAACGAGGCGACCCAGCTGGCCGAACAGTCCGACGTGCGGATCTCCGGCGTCAACGTCGGCAAAGTTCAGAGCATCGCGCTGGCGCCGAACGGCAAGCAGGCGCTGGCGACGGTCGACATCGACGACAAGTACGCGCCCCTACCTGAGTCGACCCGGGCGATCCTCCGTACCAAGACCCTGCTTGGCGAGACCTACATCGAACTGACCCCCGGCGACGGCGCCGGGCCCCAGCTCGCCGACGGCGCCTCCGTCCCCGAGGCCAACGTCGCCGAATCGGTCCAGCTCGACGAGATCTTCCGCACCTTCGATCCGGAAACCCGCGCCGCCTTCCAGAGCTGGATGCAGGAAGCGGCGGTGGCGATCAACGGCCAGGGGCAGAGCCTTTCCTACGCGATCGGCGAGTTCGAACCGACCTTCACCGACCTCGACAAGCTCTTCCGTGTCCTCGATACCCAGCGCGTTGCGATCGGGCAGCTGTTCCGTAACGGCACCACCACCTTCCAGGCACTGCGGGGTCGCGAAGGCGAGCTCTCCAGCCTGATCCAAAGCTCCAACGCCGTCTTCCGGACCACCGCCCGCCGCAACCGCGACATCGAAGCGCTCTTCCGCGCCTTCCCGACCTTCCAGGACGAGTCGAGGCTGACCCTGAACCGGCTCAAATCCTTTGCCGTCAACGCCGACCCGCTGATGCGTCAGCTCGTGCCAGCCGCCGAACAGCTCTCACCGACCCTGATCGCCTTCGCCAAGCTGGCACCGGAAGCCAAGGGCTTCTTCGGCGGCCTCTCGAAGGTGATCGGCGTCGCCCCGACCGGGTTCCCGGCCCTGCGCAAGCTCTTCCGCGACGACTTCCCCCCGCTGTTGCGTGCGGCCGACCCGTTCCTGCGCAACCTCAACCCGATCTTCACCGGGCTCAATCTCTACAAGCACGAGTTCACCTCCTTCTTCGCCAACGTCGCCGCGGCCACCAACGGGGAATTGACGACCGTGAACGCCGGCGGTGAAAAGACGCACTTCCTGAGGACGATGGGACCGCTCAACCCGGAATCGCTGGCTACCTTCGGAACCCGCCTGACGGCGAACCGCAACAGCGCCTACAGCCCGCCCCTGTGGGCAAAGGGCTTGGCGTCGGGGCTGCCCGGCTTCGACACTCGCCAGTGCAGCTCCGGCATCACCGCGACCCTCAATCCGGAAACGGCCAAAAACGAAGCCTTCATCAAAGAACGGACCAAAAAAGGCGACCCCAAAGAAGCCGAAGACTTCTTCAACCGCCTGAAGAAATACGCCTTCTCCGAACAGTCCGGCACCGCCTCGCTGCCCGCTCCACCCTGCACCCAGCAGGCGCCCTTCGACCCGATCTACGGCAGCGGACCGGCCACCACTTACCAGCACGCCTTCGAACAGACGGGCAAGTAGAGCCCGGCTCGATGGTTGGAGCGCTCGGCGCTTCGGCGTCGATCAGCAGGTTCCAGGCTCAGGTCGGGCCGCCCGCCTGCCAGAGCCAGGATCCGGCCGAGGTCGACACCTGGCTTGACCTCGGGTCGGCGGAGGGACATCCGGTAGGGCCGCGAGGCGCCGCTCGGCAAGGCACCTCTGCGGCAAGAAGAAGGGCGGCCTTGCGGCCGCCCTTCTTCACATCGCATTTGTGGAACTGCTTGGCGAAGCTCTACCTCAGGGCTTCGAGGTGCAGGTCCGCAAGACGTCCGCCGACAGCTGGCTGTTGTCGAAGAACTTGGCGGTGACGTGGGCCTGGATCTTGCCACCGATGCATTTGGCGCTGAGCACGCTCTGCTTCTGGCCCTTGTAGGTGAATTTTTTGTCGATCTTCAGCGAGAAGTTGGTCACCGAACCGGCACCGCCGGCGATTTTCGGAACCGTGGTGACGGACTTCAGTCCGGTACCGGATTTCTTGATTTTCACCGTGGTGACGATCGCCGTGGTGATCGGCTCAGTCAGGTAAGCATGGATGTAGAAGGTGGTGACACCACCCTTGACGCCGCCGTTGAAGACGACCAGCGGGCTCTTGGCCGGGATTGGGGCCTGTTCGGGGAACTTGACCGAGACCACGGTCTTACCGCTGCCGATGATCGCCGGCCCGCAGGCTTTCTCTGCTGCCGCGGTGTCGGTCGCCTGCAGCTGACTGCTGGAGCAGGCCGGAAGGCCTTTGACGTTGACCGCTGCGTTTTTCGCTTCGAGCAGGACTTCTTTCAGTGGTGGCGGCTGCGGTTCGTTGGCGTCGAGACTGCGGACGCTCCCCGCCGCGGTGAAGGCGACCGGCGTGTATTTGGTTTTCGAAAGCGCCTTCGGGGCGAGGCCGCTGGAGCCGTCGATCACGACTTCGAGGTTGCCGGCGCGAACCACGGTGTCCTTTGCCGCCATTGCGACGCCGGCTACGGTGAGTGCGACGAAGACCCCGAGGGCCATCGTTAGTACAACGTATTTGCGCATATCCCTGTATCTCTCCTTTAGCGGCCTGCCCGTCCTGAGCCGTAGCCGTCGAAGCTTGCGTTGGAACTATCCCTCCAGCCAGTGAAACTACCACCCTGGGCTTTAGATAAACCCGGAGATTCACGAAAAAGAGCGCCGAATCAACAGAGCGCGCGCTAATGCTCGAGCATCGAGAGTCGCGCTCGCTCGCGCTCGGCGGCAGCGCCCTCCGCCCCGAGGAAGGGGAGGGTGATCCAGAACATCAGGTCCGGGAGTCGGCTGGGCAGCCTGGCGGCGGCGCCGTGGAGGATCTCGCTGTAGAGCAGCTCGTTGACTCCGCCGGCGAGCGAGAGCGAAGTGATCCCGGGCAGCTCGACCGAGGTCTCCGCCCGCCCCGACTCGAGGAAGCCGGTGAACTGGCGCAGGGCGGCGTCGCGCCGGGCCAGGGCCTTGGGCCCGGCCGCGAGCACCTCGACGATCGCGAAGCGCGCCTCGTCGGGGTGCTCGGCGAGGTGGTCCAGCAGCGCTCCCAGCCCGGCGGCGATCCGCTCCGCCCAGGGGGCTCCCTGCTTGGTCTCGAAGCCGCCGGCGGTGTCGCCGAGCAGGTTGCCGAGCAGCACGTCGTAGGCGGCGAGGAAGCAGTCCTCCTTGCTGTCGAAGAGTTCGTAGAACGTCTTGCGCGAGACGCCGGCGACGCCGATCACGTCGACCACCCGGGTCTCCGGGTAGCCCCGCTCGGAGACCACCTCGATCATCGCCTGATGGATGCGGTTGCGCTGGGATTCGGTTACCGCCTCCCTCGGTAATCCGTGTCTCCCCCGCGGCAGCCGCTCGTTCAGCTTAGCCGCACGTTTACTGGAGGCCACACCGTGACATTAGACCAGTCGGGAGGTGCTCCCACGAATTCTCCCGGCCCGCTAGGAGCCGAGCCAGATGACCTGGTCGCGATCGGGCCCGACGCCGACCAGGCGGATCGGGACGCCGACGAACTCGGAGATGAAGCTGAGGTAGTCGCGTGCCGCCTGCGGCAGGTCTGCCTCCTCGCGGCACTGCTCGATGTCCTCGTCGAAGCCGGGCAGCTCCTCGTACTCGGGTGTGGCCGAGTGCAGGATCGACTGGTGGTACGGGAAGCTGTCGAGGACGGCGCCCTCCTTGGAGCGGTAGCGGACCGCCACCCGCAGTGGCCCGATGCCGCTGAGCACGTCGAGCTTGGTGATCGCCAGCGAGTCCATGCGGTTGAGGCGGACCGCGTAGCGCAGGGCGATCAGGTCCATCCAGCCGCAGCGCCGGCGACGGCCGGTGGTGGTGCCGAACTCGTGGCCGCGCTCGACCATCCGCTCGCCGACCTCGTCGTCGAGCTCGGTCGGGAAGGGACCGGCGCCGACCCGGGTCGCGTAGGCCTTGGCGATCCCCCAGACCTCGGTGATGTCGGTCGGGCCGACCCCGGCGCCGATGGTCGCGGCCCCCGCGATCGGGTTGGAGGAGGTGACGAAGGGATAGGTGCCGTGGTCGAGGTCGAGCAGAGTCGCCTGGGCGCCCTCGAAGATCACCGTCTTGTCAGCGTCGAGCGCGTCCCAGCAGAGCTTCGCGGTGTCGGCGATGTGGGGCTCGAGCCGGTGGCCGAAGTTGACGTGTTCTTCGACCATCGTGTGCAGGTCGAGGCGCGGGTCCGGGCCCCCGGCGGCGGCGCCCTCGGGGGCCGCTTTCGCCTCCTCGCCCGCTTCCTTGCGCAGTTTGCGTCGCTGCACCGAGAGTTCGCGCAGGGCCTGCTGCTTGGGCTCCAAGGCGGCGCGGATCTTGGTCCGCAGGATCTTCTCGTCGAGCAGATCCTGGACGCGAATGCCGAGCCGCAGCGCCTTGTCGGCATAGCAGGGCCCGATCCCACGCCTGGTGGTGCCGATCGAGAGCTTGCCCAGTTTGGTCTCACCCGCCGTGTCGAGCAGCACGTGGTAGGGCATGATCAGGTGTGCGTTAGCGGAGATGCGGAGGTTGCCGACATCGATGTCGCGGCGCTTGAGCCCGTCGATCTCGCCCAGGAGCACGGCCGGGTCCAGCACCACTCCATTGCCGATCACGCAGGCCTTCTCCGAGTGGAGGATCCCCGACGGGATCAGGTGGAACTTGAACTCCTTGCCATCGCGGACGATCGTGTGGCCGGCGTTGTTGCCGCCCTGAAAGCGCACGATCACCTCGGCCCGCTCCGCGAGCAGGTCGGTGATCTTGCCCTTCCCCTCGTCGCCCCACTGGGCGCCGACTATGACTACGCCTGGCATCAGCGCTGGATTGTGACTGGTTCTACTCGCCGACCGCGCGCGCCTGCACGCGGCGGTCGGGGCCGAAGAGCGGCAGCGGGTCGCCGCAGATCTCAACCAGGCGGGAGACCGTGCGCGGCCCGATCTGCTCCTCCAGCTGCTGCTGGTCGAGATTGGTGGTGACGAGCATCGAGCGCTGCGCCTCGTAGCGCTCGTTGACCAGGGCGTAGAGCTGCTCCAGCACCCAATCGGAGCGCTTCTCGGCCCCGAGGTCGTCGATGTGGAGCAGGTCGACCGAGGTCAGCCGCTCGAAGAAGGAGAGATAGGAGTCGCCGCCGGGCTCGGAGTCGTAGGTGCGCCGGATCCGCGCCAGCAGCTTCGGCAGCGAGTAGATCGCGACCGAGCGGTTTGCCTCGAGGACGGCCTTGGAGACCAGCATCGCCAGCGTCGTCTTGCCGGTGCCGGTGTCGCCCATCAGCCAGAGGCCGCGGCCGGCCTCGAGGTTTGCCTCGAGGCCGTCGACCCAGCTGCGCACGTAGCTGACGACCATCGGCTCGATTTCGGTGCTGACCGGCGGTCGCTCGAAGGAGACGCCCTGGAACTTGCGGGGTATCACCGAGGCGACGCCGCGGTTGCGGCCACGGCGCAGGCGCGCTTCGCGGCACTCGCAGGCGCGCGCCTCGTCGTCGGCGTCGTTGAGGATCCAGCCGGAGCCGTCGCAGATGCCGAGTGGGCATGGCCCTTGGCCGCGGAACGGCTCGCTGCGGGCGATCGCCGGCATCAGAAGTCAGGCCCCGCCGCGACCGGCTCCGGCCCGTCGGGCTGCTCGATCGGCCGTTCCTGGCCGGAGAAATCGGCGAATTTGGGGAAGCGGTCGAGGAAGACCAGCTTCCTGGTCCCGATCGGGCCGTTCCTGTGCTTGGCGATGATCAGGTCGGCGAGGCCGTCGGGCTCCTCGTCGGGGTCGCGGTAGTAGTCCTCGCGGAAGAGGAAGGCGACGACGTCGGCGTCCTGCTCGATCTGGCCGGACTCACGCAGGTCCGAGAGCTGTGGCTTCGGCGGCGTCCGCTGCTCGGGCGCGCGCGAGAGCTGGGAGATCGCCACCACCGGCACCTCCAGCTCGCGGGCGAGGATCTTCAGCCCGCGGCTGATCTGGCCGACCTGCTCGACCCGGTTTGCGCGATGGTCGTCGGAGCGCATCAGCTGCATGTAGTCGAGGATGATCAGGCCGAGGCCGCCGCGGTCCTGTTCCTGTGCGTGCAGCCGCCGCGCCTTCGCTCGCAGGTCGAGGATGCCGAGGTCGGAGGAATCGTCGAACCAGAGCGGCGCCTCCTCGAGTTCGTTGCAGGCCCGCACCACCTTCGGCCAGTCGCGCTGGGAGACCTGGCCCTTGCGCAGCTTGTCGCCGGAGATCCGCGCCCGGCAGGCGATGAACCTCTGCGCCAGCTCGACCTCGGACATCTCGAGCGAGAAGAAGGCGACCGGCATGTCTTTCTTCACCGCGACGTTTTCGGCGATGTTGGCGACCAGGGCGCTCTTGCCCATCGCCGGGCGGGCGGCGACGATGATCAGGTTGCCGGGCTGGAAGCCGCCGGTGATCGCGTCGATGTCGCGGAAGCCGGCCGGGGTGCCGGTCATCTCGATCTCGCCGGTGGAGAGCTTCTCGAGCCGGTCGACCTCGTCGTGGAGGATCTCCGAGAGCAGGCGGAAGTCGCTTGCCTGCTCTTTGTGGGCGACGTCGAAGAGCAGCTTCTCCGCCCGCTCGGAGAGCTCGCGCGGTTCGCCGGCGCGGTCGTTGACCCAGCCCTGGATCTCCTGGCCGGCCCCGAGCAGCCGCCGCAGCAGCGAGTTCTGCTGCACGATCTCGGCGTAGTGCTTGGCGTTGCCGGCGGCGGGGACCTTGGCGGCGAGCTCGGAGACGTAGTGCTTGCCGCCCGCCTGCTCGATCGCGTTGCGCTGCGTCAGCGCCTCGCTGACGCTGAGCTCGTCGACCGGCTTCGAATCCGCGTAGAGGTCGTGGGCGCATTCGAAGATCGCCCGGTGGCGGTCGAGGTAGAAGTCGGCGGCGTTGAGCTTGACCTCGTCGATCACCCGCGTCAGCGCCGGCTCGGCGACCAGCATCGCCCCGAGGACGGATTCCTCCGCCTCGATGTTCTGCGGCGGGACGTGGGTTGAAGTCGGCTGCGGCATCGGTGTCTAGTTAAGGCCCCGCGTCGGCGGCAGAACCTCGCCGGACCAAGCTAGTCGAGGCCCAATGTGAGCACGTGGCGCTTGCTTGCAAATGCCGGGGAAAAGAATTGGCACTTCGGTTACGTCGGCGGGATCAGGCCTTCCTGCTCCTGCTGGCGCTCGCCGCGGCGCAGCATGCGCTGGGTGAGGATGGCGATGCTGAGGATCGCGGTGGCACCGAGACTGAGCTGGACGCTGAGCAGGCCCTCGCGGGTCCAGTAGACGTCGCGCAGGTCGAGCAGCAGGGCGGACTCGTCGAAGGTGAGGCCGACGCCGACGCCCATCGGTACGGCCAGGCGCTGCTCGAGCTCGTCGTCGTCGGTCAGGAGGGCGACGATGCCGGAGCCGAAGGCGAGCAGGATGCCCGGCACGAAGTGATGGATGTGATGCCCGCCGATGCGGACGTTGCGGAAGGGCCCCCAGCGATCGCGGATGCCCCAGGTGGAGAGCCGGACGAGGGCGAAGGAGCCGAGGAAGCCGGCGAGCAGGTTGAAGAGGACCGTCTCGCTGCGCGGGGCGGCGACGTAGCCACGCACGGCAACCCCGACGGTGTCGGCCGCTGCCGCGGGAGCCGCCTCGATCAGGACCTCGGGCTTGCGGCTGTCGCGATCGTGCGAGCGGCGGCGCAGCATGCGGCTGAACTGGTCGACGATCACGACCCCGGCGCCACCCAACGCGACGGCCGCCAGCCCCACCGTCGCCCGCTCCGACCGCGCCCACCCCAACCTGGTCCGAGCCCGCGCCCGACGAGAGACCCTGGTCGGCAGTTTCAAAGATGACACCCGCTGAGCCTATCCAGGCGCCGGTGAGCGGTCCGTTGGGAGGTGCCGAGAACGGAGCCAGTTTGCCCCGCCCGCAGGCACCTCCCAACGGGGCGCCCACCGGCCTGGACCCAGGCCTACTTCTCCTCGGAAATGATCGTCTTGACCGCGGCGACGGTGCCGTCGGCAAGCTCGATCTCGACCATGAAGGTGCCGACTTCGCGCAGCGGCTGCTCGAGCCGGACGCGTTTTTTCTCGATCCGCAGGTCGCGGGCCTCGCGCAGGGCGTCGACGATCTCCTTGGCGCCGACCGAGCCGAACAGCTTGCCGTCCTCGCCGGCCCGCTGGTGGATCGTCAGCACCGTCTTGCCGAGCAGGCCGGCGGCCTGGGCTTCGCGCTCGGCCCGGGCCTTCTCCGCCTTTTCGGCGACCTCGCGGCGGCGCTGGGCCTCCTCGAGCGCCCCCGCGGTCGCCGGCTGCGCCAGCTTGCGGGGGATCAGGTAGTTGCGCAGGTAGCCGGGGGCGACGTCTATCGCCTGGCCGCGCTCGCCGAGCGCCTCCACGTCCTCGAGCAGGATGGCCTGTGCCATCAACGCTCTCCGACGTAGGGCAGCAGGGCGATTTCGCGCGCCCGCTTCACCGCCACCGAGAGCTGAGCCTGGTGGCGGCGGGAAAGTCCGGTGACGCGACGGCCGCGGGTCTTCCCCTTGTCGGAGAGGAAGCGCCGCAGGAGGTTGAGATCCTTGTAATCGACGACATCGGCGTTGACGCGCGTGTACTTGCGCGGTCGGGCGCGGTCGGCGCCGCGCTTGCCGCGCCGGTTTCCATCTGAAGAAGAAGTCTCTCGTGCTCTAGCCATAGGGGGCGTGATGCTACAGATGTGGGCCAGGGCGCCGCTTGGCGCCCTGGGAACTGGCTAGAAGGGGATCTCGTCCTCAGCGCCTCCGCCGCCACCAGCTCCGGCCGCGGCGCCTTCGAAGTCGGAGGTGTCGGCCGGGACGTCGCTGGTCGGGGTGAAGCCACCGCCACCGCCGTTGCCGCCGGACTGGCCTCCGCCACCGTCACGGGAGCCGAGGAACTGGACCGAGTTGGCGATGATTTGGACCGCCTGCCGTTTGCCGCTGCCGTCTTTGGCCTCCCACTCGCGCCAGTCGAGCCGGCCCTCGATCGCGACCGGGCGGCCCTTGGCCAGGTAATTGGCGCAGTTCTCGCCCTGCGCGCCCCAGACGGTGACGTTGAAGTAGTTGGGCTTGTCCTCCCATTCGTTCGTCTGGCCGTTTTTGCGGCGGGTGTTGACCGCGACGCGCAGCTCGCAGACCGCCGTGCCACCCCCGATGTGCCGCAGTTCGGGATCTTGCGTCAGGTTCCCGGTTATCACTACTACGTTCACGTTCGAAGCTGCCAAGGCGCTCACTCCTCTGAAGTTGGTTGCCAAGCTCCAGTCTAAGAGCGCGGGCGGCGCGACCTCTCCCCCCCGGGGGCCATTCCTCCCAAAGAGCGGGGCCAGGCCGGCTACTCGTCGGAGTCGGCGGGAGAGTCGCGACGATCCTCGCGGGCTCCCGTTGCGCTGCGCTCGCGCGGCCCGGGGGCGGCGCTGGTCGCCGGCGGCACGATCACCGGGGCGTCGGGATCGACGCGGAAGATGCGGAAGCGGAGGACGCCGTCGGCGATCTTGAGGTTGTGGTCGAGCGAGTCGAGCAGCTCGGTCGTCGCCTCGAAGCGGAGCCAGCGGTAGTCCGCCTCGGTCCGCTTGTTGATTTCGAAGGCCATCTTGCGCAGGCCCCAGCTGTTCTCGTGCTTGAGGTTGCCGGCGGCCTCGATCTGGCCACGGGCCTCTCCCACCAGCCCGTCACGTGCGGGGGTGTCCAGTTGGGGGTCCAGCATCAGGACCAGCTCGTATTCGCGTGGGGCTGCCAAAACGGCGAGGGACTATAGCGGCGGAATCCGCGCAGGGGGCGGTGGTCAGCGCGGCGCGAACTCCACCGATCCGTCGCCGGGTGGGGGCGGGGGTTCCGGCGCGGCGGTCGCCGCCGGTTCCGGCGGCGGGGGAGGAACTGCGGGTGGGGGCGGTGCGGGCGCCGGTTCGGGGACCGCGGTCGGAGTGGGCGGGGGAGGAGCGCTCGAGGGTGGCGCGGACGTTTCCGGCGCCGCTTTCATGGGGCGAGATCTGGGCTTGGAGGAGACCTTCGAGCCGAGCCGTCCGCGCCGGCGATGGGCCCTCGAATGGCGGCGGACGCGCCGAGGCCTCGGCTTCGGCGCCTGTGCTCGGGGCGCCGCCGCTGACGCCGGCTTGAGCTCGACCGCCGGCAGCCCCACGTCCGCCGCCAGCGGCGGCGGCTCGGGCGGCTTCAGCAGGGATGGGAGCAGTTGCAGGGCGAGCAGCGCGGCGACGGCGACGAGCGCCACCTTCCCCACCGCCGACCAGCGAACTCGGACTTCGCCCATGCCACCCCAAGGGTGGGGAGCGGGCGGGTTCTCCCCCTAGGCGACCTGCTCGCGCAGGGCCTCGATGTCGCGCAGCTGGTCGTCGACCCAGTCGCCCGGGTTGCGCGAGTAGATGATCTCCTTCAGGCCCTGGGACCACTCCTTCCGTTCGGAGGCCGGCATCGTCAGCGCCCGGTAGATCGCATCGGCCTGCTCCTGGATGTCGAAGGGGTTGACGGTGAGGACGTAGTCGTAGAGCTCCTCGTGCGAGCCGGTGTTCTCGGAGAGCATCAGCACGCCGTCGCGGGTGTTGACCGCCGGCGCCTCCTTGGCGACCAGGTTCATGCCGTCGAAGAGCGAGTTGACCATCAGCAGGTCGAAGTGCTTGTAGCGGGCGACGGCGTCGTGGAAGTTCTCGTAGATCTTGAGGTCGATCGGCATCCAGTCGGTGGTGCCGTGGCGATGGTTGACGACCGCGACCAGGGCCTCGATCCGCTCCAGGTACTCGGCGTACTCGGGCACGTCCTGGCGCGAGGGCTGCAGGTGGGCGATGAAGGTCACCTCTTCGCGGAACTCCGGGTGCTGGGTGAGGAAGGTGTCGAAGGCGGTGAAGCCGCGCAGCACGTTCTTCGAGAGGTCGGCCCGGTCGACGCGGATGATCAGGTGCTTGCGGCGGCGCTCCAGCACCTCGCGCTCCGCCTCTGCCACCTCCGGCGACTCCGCCGCCCGCTCCAGCCGCTCGGCATCGATCGAGAGTGGGTAGGCGCGGGCCAGGGTCTTGCGGCCCTCGTAGCGGACCTCGGCGTTGACGTAGTCGACGTCGGCGCCGTCCAGGAGTTCGTCGCAGCAGCGCAGGAAGTTGATGCAGTAGGCATGGGTGTGGAAGCCGATGATGTCGTTGGCCAGCATCCCCTCGAAGATCGCTTCGCGGATCCGGCTCGGAAGGATGCGCCAGCTGTCGGGCTGGGACCAGGGAATGTGGACGAAGTGGTGGAGGAAGACGTCCGGCCGCTGCTCGCGGATCATCCCCGGGGCCGTGTAGAGGTGGTAGTCGTGGAGCATCACCAGCGGCCGCTCCTGGCCCTCGATCTGCGCCACCACCGCCGCGGCGATGTCGCGGTTGACCTCCTGGTAGCCGAAGTCCCAGGCGTCGAGCTCCTGCTGGCGGATGTCCGGCGCGTTGGAGAGGTCCCAGAGGTAGTGCTGGATGAACCAGAGGATCGGGTTGGCGATCACGTTGTAGAAGCGGTCGTAGGCCTCGGGGTCGCTGCCGACCAGCAGCACCCGGTAGTCGATGCCGTCGATCGAGAGCTCGACCGGCCCACCGTGCTCCTCGGCCACGGCGACGTCCTCGTCGGTCATCGCCGAGGCGATCCAGAGCGCGTCGCGGTGGGAGACCAGGCCCGAGAGCGCCGTGACCAGGCCGCCGCCGCCACGGCGCAGGGTTCGCTCCTCGCTCTCGTCGCGCTCGAACTGCAGCGGGCCGCGGTTGGAGACGATGATCAGCGGCGAGGAGTCCACCCCGCAGAGGTTACGGAATCAGGTATCGAGGTCGGTCAGCAGACCGAGCCAGTCGCGCAGCAGGCGCGGCGAGAGGAACTCGCGACGGGCGTGCTCCTTGCCGGCCCGGCCGAGGCGCTTGCCCAGCTCCGGGTCGGCGAGGATCTCGAGGCTGCGCTGGGCGCACTGCGAGGGCGAGTCGACGAGGAAGCCGGTCTCGCCGTCCTCGATCTGCAGGGGGATGCCGCCGACGTTGCCGCCGATCGTCGGCCGCCCCTTCCAGAGCGCCTCGGTGACGGTCAGGCCGAAGCCCTCGCGGATCGACTTCTGCAGGCAGACGTCGGACTGGGACTGGAAGGCGTTGACCTCGATCGCGCCGACGTTGTTGAGGTTGCTGAGGATCTTGATGTCGGGGTCGTTGTCCGCGTATTCGTAGGTTTTCTGGAAGTACTCGCGGCCCTCGGGGTCGTCGCTGGCCATCGAGCCGACCATCGCCAGCTGTGCCTCCGGCACCTTCTCGGTCACCTCGCGATAGGCGTCGATGACCCCGATCGGGTCCTTCCAGGGGTCGAAGCGGGAGACCTGGGTGAGCAGCGGCCGGTCCGGGTCGATCCCGAACTGGCGGCAGACGAAGGCGGCGTCCTCGGGCGAGAAGGCCATGTTCTTCGGCGACAGCGGGTCGATCGCCGGCGGGATGATGTTGACGCCGTCGCTGCCCTTGCCGTTCATCCCGGCCGGGACGTAGGTCGGCAGGTGCCAGACGCTGGCGTCGTATTCCTCGATCATCGGCAGCAGCCGCTCGATCGGGGCCGGGTTCGGAGTCGAGAGGTCGATGTGGCAGCGCCAGATCCAGCGCTTGCCCTTGGCCAGCGCGCCGCGCCGCAGCCCGATCGGCTGTGGGTCGTGGACGATCACCGCGTCCCACTCTCCCTGCAGGCCGTCGGCGTTGATCTGGTTGATCTCGTCGAAGATCGCCCACTGCTCGTCGCTCAGCGTCTCCTCTGCGCCCTGCAGCGAGTTGTGCAGGAGCTTGGTCGCGTTGAAGAACTCCTCCTTGCCGAAGATCACGTGCCAGTGGGCATCGAGGCCGATGTCCCGCATCAGCGGCACGATCGTGTAGAGGATCTCCGAGACGCCGCCCCCGAAAGCGGTGGCGCTGACGTGGAGGACGCGCTTGCCCTTGAGCGGCCCGGCCAGCTCGCGGATGCGCTCGATCGTCTCCTTGCCGACTATGTGCTGGTAGTCGGTGAGGGACTTCTGGCCGAGTGCGACTTCCTGAAGCAAGGCCGGAGTTCTACACCTCCAGGCGGCGACGCGCGGTCTAGCCGCCGCCGCTGGAGTCCGGGCGCTTGCCCAGAGTGACCTCGACCTGCTTCTTGTCGCCGTCGCGGAGGATGGTCAGCGTCACCTTTTCGCCCGGTTTCTTCGAGGCGATCAGGCGGGCGAGGTCGTTGGGGGTGACCACGTCGTGGCCGTCGACCTGGAGGATGACGTCGCCGCCGATGCTGTATTCGCCGGCCTGGAAGCGCAGCTTCTTGTCGCCACCCTGGAGGCCGGCCTTCTCGGCCGGTCCGCCCGGCACGACTTCGGCCAGCAGGCCGCCGAAGGTGGTGTCGAGGCCGAGCTTTTCCGCCAGCTGCGGGTAGAGCGCCTGGCTGGAGACGCCGATGTAGGCGTATTCGGCGCTGCCGTTTTCCTGCAGCTGCGCGACCGAGCGCTTGATCGCCGAGATCGGCACCGCGAACCCGACCCCCGAGTTGGACCCGGAGTCGGTCTCGATCTGCTCGTTGATGCCGAGGACGCGGGCGCCGGCGTCGAGCAGCGGCCCGCCCGAGTTGCCGGGGTTGATCGAGGCGTCGGTCTGGATCGCCCCCTCGATCTGGAACTGGGTCAGCGATTTGACCGAGCGATCGGTCGCCGAGATGATGCCGCTGGAGAGCGACTGCATCTCCCCGAAGGGGCTGCCGATCGCGGCCACGGGCTGCCCGACCTGGAGGTCGGCGTCGTTTCCGAGCTTCAGCGGATGCAGGGTGAAGCCGTCGGGCTCGACCTTGAGCAGGGCGACGTCGGCGAAGGGGTCGAAGCCGAGGATCTTCGCTTCGACCACGTTGCGGTCGGGGAACTCGATGAAGACTTCCTTGGCTGGCTTTCTCCTGCCGCTGGATTCGTCGGTGACGACGTGGGCGTTGGTGACGATTTCGCCGTCCTTGTCGAGGACGAAGCCGGAGCCCTCGGCCGCGCCGCCGCTGCCGCCGAAGATCGAGCGGATCGTGACCACGCCCGGGGAGGCCTCGCGGTAGACCCGGGCGGCGTCGAAGCCGCTGTCCGCCGTCTCCACGACCACCTGCTTGGGTGGCTGCGACTGGGCGGCGCCCGTGTCGCCGGAACCGCTGTCGCCGCTGTCGCTGGAGCCGCAGCCGGCAAGTAGCGGCAGGCAGAGCAGCGCCAGGTAGAGCAGCAGCGCCGCTGGCGCTGTGCGTGGCCTCACGCCGGCGCCTTGGCGAGGGTGGGACGCCCCGCGGTGTCCACCTGGGCCGGTGGCAGGTCGAGCGTAAAGGCGGTGAAGCGGCGACTGGAGCTGAGCCTGACGCGGCCGTCCATGCGCTGGGCGAGCTCGCTGGCGATCGCCAGCCCGAGCCCGGAGCCACCGGCTTTGTCGGCCGTGTAGAAGCGCTCGAAGATGCGGCCCTGCAGCCGTTGCGGGATGCCGGGCCCCTCGTCGGAGACGGTCAGCTCAGCGCGGCGGTTGACGGAGTAGGTGGTCACGGTGACCTTGGTGCCCTCGGGGGTGTGGGTGAGGGCGTTGTCGAGGAGGATACGGATGATCTGGCGCACGCGGTCGGGGTCGCCCTCGGCGATCGCAGGGCTTGCGGGCGTGCGCAGCTCCAGCCGCGACTCGCGCAGTTCGGCGCGGGCGCCGAACTCCCGCGTCACCTCGCGCGCCAGGGCGCCGAGGTCGACGCTGCGCGCCTGCATCACCATCGCCCCGGCGTCGAGCTGGGAGAGGTCGAGCAGGTCGACGGTCAGCTTCGTCAGGCGCTCGATCTGCTGGCGCATCGTGCGCACGAACTCGGCTCGCTCCTCCGGGCTCGGGTCCTCCTCTTCGAGCAGCTCGACGAAACCGCCGAGGCTGAAGATCGGCGTGCGCAGCTCGTGCGAGGCGTTGGCGATGAACTGCTTGCGGGCGCTGTCGAGCTCGGCCAGGCGCCGCTGCATCTCGTTGAAGGTGCGGGCCAGCTGACCGAGCTGGCCGGCCGAGGCGACCGGGATCGTCGTCTCGAAGTTGCCGTCGGCGACTTTGCGGGCGGCGTCCTGCAGCTGGCTGATGTCGCGGGCCGCCATCTGCGCGTAGTAGAGGCCGAGGGCGAGGGCGATGGCGACGGCGATCAGGCCACCGACGAGGATCTGCCCCTTGACCGCCGAGAGGCCGCTGGCGCTGCCGCCGATCGTCACCGCGTAGAGGTAGATGACGAGCACGGTGCCGACGCTGATCGCCACCGAGGTGACGGTGATCCGGTTGCCCAGGTTGGTGAGCCGGAAGCGGGGCATCCCGGTCGCTACTCCTTGAACCGGTAGCCGACCCCGCGCACGGTGAAGAGGAACTCGGGCTGCTTGGGGTCGCTCTCGAGCTTCTCTCGCAGGTGCCTGATGTGGACGTCGACGGTGCGCGGGTCGCGGTACTCGGAGTCGCCCCAGACGTGCTCGAGCAG
>DATBXZ010000069.1:0-4722 GCA_036513995.1 Solirubrobacterales bacterium
GCTTTCGGCGGGCCAAGCGCCTGAGAAATTCGCGAACGAGGAGAGAGAAAAGTGGCCACCGCGACGACCAACGGCTCCAGTGTGATCAAGCCCGATCACGCCGCCGAGCGCAAGCACATGATCTTCACCCAGGAGCACGAAGACTTCCGTGAGTCGATGCAGTCCTGGGTCCAGAAGGAGCTCTGGCCCCATCGCAACGAGTGGGAGGAGACGACCTGGCCCGACAGCGTGATCAAGCGCGCCGGCGAGCTCGGCTTCCTCGGCCTCTGCTTCCCCGAGGAGTACGGCGGCCAGGGGGGCGACTACTTCTACTCGCTGGTCCGGGCCGAGTGCATGAGCTACTCCGGCTCCGGGGGCACCAACATGGCCTTCGCGGTGCAGAGCGACATGACCCTGCCGCCGATCCACCTGCTCGGCACCGAGGAGCAGAAGGAGAAGTACCTCAAACCCGGTCTCAAGGGCGAAAAGGTCGGCAGCCTCGGGATCACCGAGCCGGGCGCCGGCTCCGACGTCGCCGGCATCCGCACCACGGCGATCCGCGACGGCGACGAATACGTCATCAACGGCTCCAAGACCTTCATCACCAACGGCCCGCGGGCTGACTTCATCGTCCTCGTCTGCAAGACCGACCCGGAGGAGCGCCACGCCGGCATCACCCTCTTCGTCGTCGACCTGCGCGACGAGAACGGCGACAAGGTCCCCGGCTTCACCGTCTCCGCCGAGCTGGAGAAGATGGGGATGCACGCCTCCGACACCGGCGAACTCGCCTTCGACGACGTCCGCGTCCCGGCCAGCGCCGTGCTCGGCGAGGTCGGCAAAGGCTTCTACCACATCGCCTGGGAGCTCCAGGGCGAGCGCCTGGTCGCCGCCGCCGGCTCCCACGCCGGTTGCGAACGGATGATCGAGAAGACGCTCGAGTACGCCAAGGACCGCGAAGCCTTCGGCCGCCCGATCGGCAAGTTCCAGGCGATCCGCCACAAGTTCGCCGAGATGGCGACCAAGACCGAGGCGGCGAAGCAGTTCACCTACGCGACCGCCTGGCGCTTCGGCAACGGCGAGTACCCGGTGCGCGAGATCACGATGGCCAAGCTCTTCGCCTCGCGCGTCGGCTGCGAGGTCGCCGACGAGTGCATCCAGATCCTCGGCGGCTACGGCTACATGAAGGAGTACGAGATCGAGCGCGCCTACCGCGACGTCCGCCTCAACCGCATCGGCGCCGGCACCGACGAGGTCATGCTCGACGTGATCGGCAAGAGCTACGGGCTGTAGCGGCGGCCGACCGATGTCGGACACGGTCGTCAAGGACAGCGGCGCGCGGGCGGTCCTTCCTCCCTTCGGCGAGGAGCACGAGGAGCTGCGGGAGACCGTCGGCCGCTTCGTCGCCAGGGAGATCGCGCCGCACGTCGACGAGTGGGAGCAGGCGCGGGAATTCCCCCGCGAGCTCTACAGCCGCTGCGCCGAGCTCGGCTTCCTCGGGCTCAAGTTCCCCGAGGAGTACGGCGGCCAGGGCGGCACCCACCTGCACGACGCGATCTGGGTCGAAGAGCTGGCCCACTCGGGCGGCTCCGGCGGCGTCGCCGCCGGCCTCAACGCCCACGCCTCGATCGCGCTGCCGCCGATCTTCAACTTCGGCACCGAGGAGCAGAAGCAGCGCTGGCTGGTGCCGGGGATCGCCGGTGAGAAGATCGGCGCCCTCGGCATCACCGAGCCCGGCGCCGGCTCCGACGTCGCCGGCATCTCCACCACCGCCGAGCGAGTCGACGGCGGCTACCTAGTCAACGGCGCCAAGACCTTCATCACCAACGGCGTCCGCGCCGACTTCCTTGTCTGCGCCTGCAAGACGACGCAGGAGGGCGGCCACGGCGGCATCTCCTTCCTCGTGCTCGAGCGCGAGATGCCCGGCTACGAGGTGGCGGCGAAGCTGGAGAAGATGGGCTGGCACTCCTCAGACACGGGCGAGCTGGCCTTCAGCGACGTCGAGGTGCCGGCGGAGAACCTGCTCGGCGAGGAGAACGGCGGCTTCAAGCTGATCATGGCCAACTTCGCCTGGGAGCGGCTACTGATGGCGATCGGCGCCATCGGCGGCATGCGGCGCCTGATCGACACCACCGTCGCCTACGCCAACGAGCGCCAGGCCTTCGGCCGCCCGATCGGCAAGTTCCAGGCGATCCGCCACCAGGTCGCCGAGATGGCGGTGAAGGCCGAGACCGCCCGCGCCCTCACCTACAACGCCTTGCGCCTCTTCCACAGCGGTCAGGACTGCATCCGCGACGTCAGCATGGCCAAGCTCGTCACCCAGCGCTCCCTGCTCGAGGTCGCCGACCAGGCTCTGCAGATCCACGGCGGCTATGGCTACATGCGCGAGTACGGCATCGAGCGCGCCGTCCGCGACGCCCGCCTCGGACCGATCGGCGGCGGCACCGACGAGATCATGAAGGAGATCCTCGGCAAGCAGATGGGGCTCTAGCGCCGCCCCGCGGTCAGTGCTTCGGCCCGGCCTCGCAGGTGTGGGAGCTGCCTTTGCCGGGGCCGCCGTCGCAGTAGTCGAAGCCTTCGCCGCCGTAGAGCTGGTCGGGATCTAGTTCTCCGTAGAGGCGGTCGTCGCCGGCTTCGCCGTGGCAGCCGTCCTGGCCCGGGCCCATGTAACAGACGTCGTCGCCGGGGCCACCCCAGCAACCGTCGCTGCCGGTGCTGGTGCGGCAGTAGTCGTTGCCGGGCCCGCCGACGCAGTCGCTGTTGAGGGAGCCGGTGACGCAGACGTCATCGCCGCCTTCGCCGATGCAGCGGTTGCGGCGTGAGCCTTCGGGATAGCAGACGTCCCTCTCGCCGTTGCCGACGAACTTGTCTTCGCCGGAGCCGAGGTGGACGGTGAGCGCAAGCGGCAGGCGATCGAGCACCGACACGTAGTCGTTGCCGGGGCCCATGTCGACTTCGATCGCCGCTGCCCCCGCAAGCGGGCAGACGGCGTCGTCGTGGCCGTGACCGAACCGGCATCCTCGCGGCGGCGGCGTCGCCATATCTCCTGCGACGAGAAGGCTCGACCCGTCCGTGCTCAGCTCGAGGTGGGATCCCGATACAGACCCTTCGACGAGGATCCGGCCAGCGGGCGAGGCGGCACTCGGGAGTGACAGCAGCGCGATCGCGGCCAGACCGATGATGAGCAGTCTGTGAGTTTTATGAGCGCGAGGAAACAACAGTGGCGCATGCTAGAGACCCCGAAGCTTTGGCAACCCGTCTTCAGAAAGGATTTCCATCCAAGAAAACGGAAATTGCGAGCATAGGATCGGAGGTGTGATTTACCTACTGCGACACGGCGACGCCGAGGACGGCGACGGGGACGACGCGGCCCGCCGGCTGACGCCCAAGGGCGAGCGCCAGGCCCGGGCCGCCGGCCTCGCGCTGGCCGCCCGGGGAACCGAGATCGACGCCTGTCTCACCAGTCCGCGAGAGCGAGCGGAAGCAACGGCTCGGCTCGCCTGCGAGCGACTCGGGATCGAGCCGGAGATCGCGATCGAGTTGCGCGGCGGCGCCTTCGACGCGCCGGCGCTGACCGCCGGGCGCGGCGAGGTCCTCCTCGTCGGCCACGAGCCCGACTTCTCCGGCGAGGTCGCTCGCCTCACCGGTGCCCGGGTGAAGATGCGCAAGGGCGGCCTGGCCGTCGTCGACGGCTCGACCCTGGTCGCCCTGCTGCGCCCAGCCGACCTGACGGACCGCGGATGAGGGCCTGCCTGGCCGCTACGCCAGCGTGATCACGCCGCGCAGGACCAGCAGAACACCGATCGCAGTCGCGAGCATCACTGCCGCGCGGCGTCCGTTGCGACCGAGCCAGGCGCGGAAGCGAGCCACCGCGTCTTTGGTCCAGTCCGGGGCGAAGGTGTAGCCCAGCAGCGGCACCTCCAGCAGCAGCTGCTGGATCACGCAGAAGACGACGACCAGCAGCACCAGCTCCGCCGAAGTCGCGTCGAGCTTCGCCATGCGGTCGAGCGCGGTCAGGTAGGAGACGCCAGGGAAAGTGAGGAGAACGCCGACGACGAAGGTGACCCGAGCCGATCCCCGCCCCAGCATCCGTTCGGGGAAGGATTCCTTTTTCTCAGCCGTCTTCTTTGCCTCCTTGCGACGGCGCCGCCGTTCCTGCAGCCGGGCGTCGCGGCCACTCCCGAGCACGTAGGCGACCAGCAGCGCCACCAGCCCGACGACGATGTCCTCGATCGGCCCCATCGTGTGGGCGGTGCTCTCGCTCGCCGATCCATGCAAGGAGAAGACGATCAGCAGACCGGCGGTGATGCTCGTCGTGTAGGCGCCGAGCAGGTAGCCGAGCATCAGCCGCTTCGGGTTCGGCAGCAGCATCATCACCGTCACCGCCGCCAGCAGCGTCGGCGTGAACATCGCCAGCAGGGAGAGGAAGAAAATGCTGGCGAGATCGCTCACGTGGCCATTCTTACTGGAAGAATCGGTCTGTGAAGCAACGGGTCAACGTGATCACCCTCGGCGTCGCCGACCTGGAGCGTGCCCGCGGCTTCTACGAAGCCCTGGGCTGGAGGACCGGCGCTGCGCCCGGGGACGACGTCGTCTTCTTCCAGGCCGGCGAGATGGTGCTCGCGCTCTGGGACCGGGCGAGGCTGGCCGAGGACAGCTGCGTCGCCGACTCGCCGGGATGGGGAGGAGTGACGCTGGCGCTCAACCTCGGCTCGCCGGCGGAGGTCGACATCGCGATCGAGGAGG
>DATBXZ010000070.1:0-4834 GCA_036513995.1 Solirubrobacterales bacterium
GTTCACAACGAGCTTCTCGCGCACCTACGGCATGTCGCCGACTGCCTACCGCGTGGCGTTCCCTCCGGCCTCGCAACAGGCGCTGGTTCCGACGTGCGTGCTGCGCGCCTACGGGCGTCCGCAACGCCGCACGTTTCGAGAAGACAGCCCGCCGGCCGCGACCTAGCATCGGCGCCAAGCTGATTCCAACCAAGGAGACACCGATGAAGATCGCAAACGCGCAGTTGTGGGTCCATGACCAGGAGGAGGCACTGGCCTTCTACACCGAGAAGCTCGGCATGGAGGTTCGCGTCGACGTGACCCTGCCCGAGATGGGCGACTTCCGCTGGCTCACTGTGAGCCCGCCTGGGCAGGAGGATTTCTCGATCGTGCTGATGGCGATCCCGGGCGAGCCGGTGATGACCGGAGAGAGCGCCGAGCAGGTGCGAACCTTGATGGCCAAGGGCTTCGCCGGAACCGTATTCCTCACCACCGACGACTGCCAGGCCTCCTACGAGGAGCTGAAGGCACGCGGCGTCGAGTTCACCGAGACGCCCGAACAGCGTCCCTACGGCATCGACTCCGGCTTCCGCGACCCGTCGGGAAACAGCCTGCGACTGACCCAGGTGATGCTGCCGGCGACCGCCTAGCGGCCACGTTCCCGAGGAGGATATGGGCGTTACTGGGCTCGAACCAGTGACCTCCACCTTGTCGAGGTGGCGCTCTCCCAACTGAGCTAAACGCCCGGGAGGCGTGAATCTAGCAGCGGCAAACAGAAGGCCGGGCGGCGGTCGCCGCCCGGCTCAAGGTCGCCCTTAGATCGGCCGATGCAGCCAGTGCAACTTTTCAGCCCCGCCCGTGTTTATAAGTACGTCGCACGAGCTGCGGCAGCTAGAACTTCCAAGCTCGAGGACCGACGAGCCAGCGACTTCAGACTCGCTGGTGGCACGTCCTTCGGAAACAAGGGGCCCCTTATGGGGCCCTTTTCCGTTCCCCGCGCCGCCGGGCTCAGACGTGGTCGCTCGGCAGGTGCCAGTGGCGCGGCGCGATCAGGTCGTCGCCGGCGGCCGGGCCCCAGGAGCCGGGCTCGTAGATCTGCGCCGGGGGCGGCTGCTCGAGGACCGGCTCGGAGATCTCCCAGAGGCGCTCGATCGCGTCGGAGCTGGTGAAGAGGGTGCGATCGCCGACCATCACGTCGTGGATCAGGCGCTCGTAGGCGTCGAGGGCGTGCTCGGCGCCACCGAAGGTGTCGGCGTAGCTGAAGCGCATGTGCGCCTCGCCGAGCTGGATCGTCGGGCCGGGGACCTTGGCGAGAAAGGAGGCGGAGATGCTGCCGGGGTCGCCGAGCTCGAAGCTGAGGTGGTCGTGGCCGAAGGACTCGACCACCTGGTCGCAGTCGAGCGGGAACATCCGTCGCGGTGGCTGCGCGTAGGCGACCGTCAGCAGGTGCTTGCTCTCGGCCAGGCGCTTGCCGGAGCGCAGGTAGAACGGCACCCCCTCCCAGCGCCAGTTGTCGACGAAGGCCTTGATCGCGACGAAGGTCTCGGTGTCGGAATCGGCGGCGACGCCGTCCTCTTCGCGATAGCCGGCGTACTGGCCGCGAACCACGTTCTCGGGCAGCAGCGGCGGCATCGAGTCGAAGACCTTCTCGCGCTCGAGCCCCAGCGCCTTCGGCTCCAGCGAGGTCGGCGGCTCCATCGCGACGAAGCCGAGCACCTGGAAGAGATGGGTGACGATCATGTCGCGGAAGGCGCCGGTCTGCTCGTAGAAGCTGCCGCGCATCTCGATCGAGAGCGTCTCCGGGATGTCGATCTGGACGTGGTCGATGTGGTTGCGGTTCCAGACCGGCTCGAACATGCCGTTGGCGAAGCGCAGGGCCAGCAGGTTCTGGACCGCCTCGCGGCCCAGGTAGTGGTCGATCCGGTAGATGCAGCGCTCGTCGAAGACCGAGTGCAGCAGCGCATTCAACTCCCGCGCCGAGGCGAGGTCGGTGCCGAACGGCTTCTCGGTGATGACCCTGGCGCCGTCGCCCAGGCCGGAGGCGCCGAGCGCTTCGACCGTGCCCGCCGCCGCCTTCGGCGGCAGCGAGAGGTAGATGAGCAGGCCGGCCTCGCCGCCGAGCTCCTCGCGCGCGGCGGCGACGGCCGCGCTCAGATCGTCGAAGCCGTCCCCGACTCCGACGAAACGCAACGACTCGGCGAAGGGGTCCCAGGTCGCGGGCGACATGTCCTCGCGCCCGGAGGCCTCGATCGCCTGTCGCGCCTGCTCGCGGAACTCCTCGACGTCGACCGCGTTGCGCGCCGCCCCGATGATCCGGAACCGGCGCGGCATCAGCCCCACCTGGGCGAGGTGGAACATCCCCGGCAGCAGCTTGCGCTTGGCCAGGTCTCCGGTCGCCCCGAACAGCACGATCACCTGGTTCTCGGGGATCCGGGAAGCCGTTTCCTCGGCGCTGGCGCTTGCGGTGGCGACGCTCACGCCCTCAGGCTGACAGATGCGCGCGACTGGCCAGCGGCGCGATCGCGACCTATCCTGCGGTGGGCGATGACTGGAGGCGAAAACGCGGGCGGGGTCGAGTACGACCGGAGGGCGCTGGACCGGGTCGAGAAGCGGTTCTGGCGCGACATCTGGGAATCGGTCCCGGCCGGCGTCGCCACCGAGCGGGGCGTTGAGATGGAGGAGTTCGGCTCGGTGCAGGCGACGGTGGTGAAGGCGCTGCCCGGCGTGGGGATGATGAACCTCGCCCTCGGAGCGACCGAGCCGGGTGCGGTCGAGGGCGGAGATCTCGGCAGGGCCGCTAAATGGACGAGATCGCGCGGTGTCGACCCCTACATCCCCACCACCCCGGGGCTGCCCGAGACGGAGCCCGCCGAGCACTGGCTTGCCGACAACGGCTTCGCCAAGGACCGCGCCTGGATGAAGTTCACCCGCGATGTCCACCCGCCGCGCTTCGCTGCACCCAAGGACATTGAGGTGATCGAGGTGATCGACCCCAAGCAGGAGCCGTTCGGGATGATCGCCGCAACCGGATTCGGCCTGCCGGCCTGGGCCTCCAGCTTCTTTGCCGGACTCCCCGGCCACGGGGACTGGCGCTGCTATGTCGCCCGCGTCGATGACACCACCCAGGCCTGTGCCGCGATGCTGATTCAGGGGGATCTGGCCGAGCTCGGCATCGCCGCCACGCTCGAGCCGGCTCGCGGTCGCGGTTGCCAGCTGGCCCTGCTCCGCCGCCGCATCCTCGATGCGAGCGCCGCCGGTTGCCGCACCCTCTTCATCGAGGCCGGCGAGCGCGTTCCCGGGCGCCCGTCCACCAGCTATCGCAACATCCTCCGGGCCGGGTTCGCCGAGGCCTATCTGCGGCCGAACTGGCGCAGCGCTCAGGCCGATGGGAGGGCCGGTGCCCGCTAAGGTCGACCCGATGCCGACCTACATCCGCTTCGGCGACGACCACTCCGTCGCCATCCAGGAGACCCTGGCCGAGGCCAAGAAGCTGATCGACGAGGTCGGCTCCGCCAACGTGCCCCTCTTCGAAGTCACCCGTATCGACGGCGCCAAGCTGCTCGTCAACGCCAAGGAGGTCCGCACGATCTCCGCGGGCAAGACGAAGGACGCTGTTGCTGAGAAAGGCTGAACCGCCTAGCGCCGGCCGAACTCTCTGCGCGCTGCTCGCTCTCTGCGCTGGACTGCTGATCGCGACAACCGCTTCCGCCGTCTCCCAGGCGAGCGTTAGCGAATGGCCGAAGACGCAGCTCGTCTCTCGGGCGAGTGGAAGCGAAGGCCCCGCCGGCAACCTCCCCTCCTTCGAACCGACTGCAACTGCCGATGGTCGGTTCATCTTCTTCACCTCCTACGCGACGAACTTCACTCCCTCGCTGCCCGCCCGGGGCTTGCGGTTATTCCGACGCGACATGCGCTCCGGTCGAACGACGTTGGTCCCGACCGTCGGCCACCGGCCTGAAAGGCCGGTCGTCTCGGCAAACGGCCGCTTTCTCGCGTACGTCGCGAGCATCGACTACAGCGACGGCGGCGGACACGAGGAGATCTTCGTCCGCGACATGCGCGCCGGCACCACCCGCCTCGCCTCGCGGACCAACGGAGCCGACGGCGCTCCCGCCTCTGCCCCGCCAACACACGAGCTCCACCCCTCGGTTGACCGACCGTCGCTCTCGGCCGACGGTCGCTATCTCGCTTTCGTTTCGACTGCGCCGAATCTGTTCCCGGCCGCCTACCGAGGACGTGTCCCTCCCCAGATTTACGTCCGCGACCTGGTGGCCAACACGACGACGCTGGTCTCCCGTGCGTCAGGCCGCCGCGGCCAGATCGCCAACGCGCCCTGCGCAGAACCCGAAATCTCGGCCGATGGCCGGCACATTGCCTTCACGTCCTCCGCGACCAACCTTGGCGCGACCGGACCGCGTGGCGACGTCTTCGACGGCAACGTCTTCGTCCGCGATCTCACCGGCGCGAAAACGATCGCTGTCTCCCGGACCCACCTTGCCACCACCTCCTACGCGCCGGCGATCTCCGCAAGCGGCCGCTATGTCGCCTTCTTCCGCAAAGGCGACCGTGTCCGCACTCAGGTCTTCGAGCGGGATCTGCGCAGCGGGCACACCGTCCTCGTCTCGCGGGCAAGCGGCTCGAATGGCGCGCCGGCCAACAGCTTCATCAGCAAATCATTCCTCGGGATCTCTCCCGACGGCACACTCGTCGCCTTCTTCTCGAACGCCACGAATCTCGGCGGGCCGTCCCCTGTCGGCTCCGGGCTATATCTCCGCGACCTGGAAGCGAAAGAAACCACCTTCGTCCACTCGGAAGTCCCGGGGTGGGCGAAGCCCTGCATCGTCGACGGTAGGCG
>DATBXZ010000071.1:0-4478 GCA_036513995.1 Solirubrobacterales bacterium
CGGCCGTGAACCGCTGGCTCTGGAGGAAGACGACCTCGCTGCTGGGCGCCAGCTTCGCCTTTTCGATCGCCACTTCGGCGCGTCCGGCCTCGCCCGACATGGCTTCCGCGTCGGTCAGTTCTCTGGTGCCGACAGCGCCGCCGACGAAGAGCGCCAGGACCACGAAGGCGAGCCATCCGAAGATGGCGACCTTGCGGTGGGTGGCGCTCCAGCGAGCGGCGCGGGCTGCGATGTTCTTCTTCGCTTGCATCTGGTTCCTCTCGGTCGGTTGGATGAGACCGGCCCAGACTCCCAACGCGCAGGCGCCCTTCCAATGCGGCTGCCAGGCGTGTTCGGGTGCGGTTCGCCGCCGCGATGGTGTGGACAGCCGTACCCCTGGAAGCGGCGCCGTGAAGGACAATCGGGGCGTGTCCACGTCCGTCCTCATCGTCGACGACCACCCCAGCTTCCGCGCCGGTGCGCGGCGCATGCTCGAGGCCAGCGGCTACTCGGTGGTCGGCGAGGCGGCCGACGGCGAGGCGGCGCTGGACGCCGTTCGCGAGCTCGGCCCCGACCTCGTCCTGCTCGACGTGCAGCTGCCGGGAATCGACGGCTTCGAGGTCGCGGCGCGGCTCGAGGACGCCGGCGCGGCGACGACGATCGTCCTCACCTCGAGCCGCGACCGCGCCGACTTCGGCGACGCCCTCGCCGAGAGCCCCGCCCGCGGCTTCATCGCCAAGGGCGAGCTGAGCGGCGCGACCCTGGCGGAGCTGACCGGATGACCAGTCTGCGCCGGGCCCTGCTGGCACTCGCCGCGCTCGCCTTCCTCGCCGGGGTCGGAGCCGCCGCGCTGATCCTGACCAGCAGCCACGAGAGCTCGCGCGGGCTGGCGGTGCTCTTGATCCTCTCCGCCGCCTGGGGCTTCGCCGGCACCGGCCTCTACGCCTGGGACCGCCGTCCCGACAACAACATCGGCCCGTTGATGACGGCGGTCGGCTTCGCCTGGTTCTTCGTCGCGATGACCTTCTCCGGCAGCGAAGTGATCTACGCGATCGGCGTCGTCGGCAACACCCTCGCCTACGCGGTCCTGATCCACCTGTTGCTCTGCTTCCCCGGCGGCAAGCTGGAAGGCCGGCTCAGCAAGTGGGTCGTCGCCCTCACCTACTTCGACACCACGGTCCTGCAGGCCGCCCGCTTCCTGTTCACGGTGCCGAACAACGACGGCTGCACCGGCTGTCCCGAAAACCCGGTGCTGATCGCCGGCCACGAAAACGTCAGCAATGCCCTCAACGCGATCCAGGTCGCGCTGGCAATCGTCCTGATCGCGATCACGGTCGTGGTCGTGTTCGGGCGCTGGCGGCGCAGCGACGCCAACCGCCGCAACGCCCTCACCCCGGTCGTCTTCACCGGCGGCTTCGCCTTCCTCATCCTGCTGGTCCAGCTGGCGATCCAGCCCGGCGTCTCCGAGGCGGTCGAACGCGTCGCCTACATCGCCGCGGTCGCCGTCTTCGCCTGCCTGCCCTTCGCCTTCCTGCTGGGGCTGCTGCGCTCGCGGGTCGGGCGGGCGGAGGAGATCAGCTCCGCCCTCAGCGCCGAGAACGAGCAGCTGAACGCCGAGCTGCGGGCCAAGGTCGAGGAGCTGCGGGCCTCCCGGGCCCGGATCGTCGAGGCCGGCTACGCCGAGCGGCGGCGGGTCGAGCGCAACCTCCACGACGGGGCGCAACAGCGGCTGATGGCGCTGACGATGAACCTGCGCCTGGCGCGCGACAAGCTCGGCGAGGACCCGGCGGCGACGGGCGAGCTGCTCGACGAAGCGATGGAGGAGCTGGGGGCGGCGACCGCCGAGCTGCGCGAGCTGGCCCGCGGCATCCACCCCGTCCTGCTCAGCGAACGCGGCCTGCGGGCGGCGCTCGGCGGCCTCGCCGAACGCTCGCCGGTCCCGGTCGAGCTGGTCGCGACCCCGGCCGAGCGGCTGCCGGCGCCGATCGAGATGGCGGCCTACTTCGTCGTCGCCGAGGCACTGACCAACGTGGCGCGCTACGCCGAGGCCGAGGTGGCGACGGTGCGGGTGGAGCGCCGCAACGGCACGGTCGAGGTGGAGATCCGCGACGACGGCGTCGGCGGGGCCGAGATCGATGCCGGGACCGGACTGCGCGGGCTCGAAGACCGGGTCGCGGCGCTGGAAGGCCGCTTCAGCGTCAGCAGTCGCGCGGGCGCGGGCACGACGGTGGAGGCGAGCATCCCGTGCGAGTAGTCGTGGCGGACGACTCGACCCTGCTGCGCGAGGGAGTGGTGCGGCTGCTGGAGGAGGCCGGGATCGAGGTCGTCGGCCAGGCGGGCGACGCGGAGGAGCTGATGCGCAAGGTCCGCGCCCACAAGCCCGACGTCGCCGTCGTCGACGTGCGGATGCCGCCGACCCATACCGACGAGGGCCTGCGGGCGGCACGCGAGATCCGCGCCGAGCTGCCCGACACGGCCGTGCTGGTCCTCTCCCAGTACGTCGAGGTGGCGTATGCGCGCGAGCTGCTGGCCGAGAGCGCCGAGGGCCTCGGCTACCTGCTCAAGGACCGCGTGGCGGACGTCACGGTGCTGACCGACGCGGTGCGCCGGGTCGGCGCCGGCGGCTCCGCCCTCGACCCCGAGGTGGTCTCCCAAATGCTCGGCCGGCGGCGGCGCGACGACCCCCTCGAAGAGCTGACCCCTCGCGAGCGCGAGGTCCTGGGCCTGATGGCCGAGGGCCGCTCCAACGCCGCCATCGCCGCCGAGCTGGTCGTCACCGAACGCGCCGTCGAGAAGCACGTGACCGGCATCTTCTCCAAGCTCGACCTGCCGAGCAGCGGCGAAGACCACCGGCGGGTACTGGCGGTGCTGCGCTTCCTGGATGGCCCGGGCGAGGGGTGAGGACGGCGACCGTCAGGCGGCCGGCTTCCTTACCATCGAGCCCATGGCGATCAAAAAGATGGAACACGTCGGGATTGTGGTCGACGACCTCGCGGCCGCGACCGAGTTCTTCGTCGAGCTCGGACTCGAGCTGCAGGGCGAGGGCTCGGTAGAGGGTGCCTGGGCGGACCGCATCGTGGGGCTCGACGGCATCCAGGCGGATCTCGCGATGGTGCAGACTCCGGACGGCAACGGACGACTCGAGCTGGTGAAGTTCCACTCGCCGCCGATCCAGGGTGGCGAACGGGACGCGCCGGCGAACACTCCGGGCCTCCGCCATGTCTCGTTCCTCGTCGAGGACCTCGACGCCGTCGTCGCCGGCCTGCGAGCGCGCGGCTCTGAGCTCGTCGGCGAGGTTGAAAGCTACAAGGACATCTACAGGCTCTGTTACGTCCGCGGCCCCGAGGGGATCATCGTCGAGCTGGCCGAAGAGCTCGGCTGACGGGGGCCGGTCCGCCGCCGACCCCAGATCACCCAGACGTCGCGCCGACTCGCCCCAGCAAGAGGGTGGTCCCCGAATTGGCGCTCTGGCTTTCGCGGTCGAGGAAGCTCCCTCCAACGAGAACGCCGCTCGGCAGCGTCAGGGCGGCGGCGGCAATGCTTTCGGTCCCGTGCCGAAGCGTGTAGAGGCCTTCGCGGCCGAAGCCGCGGTCGGGCCGGCCACTCGGGAGGTTGCGGAAGAGGGCAAAGGCCCGGTCCGGGTTCGCCTTCGTGATTTCGGTCCGGCCGACCGTGACGATCTTCCCGTCAGGCTGGACCGCGAGACCCAACAGCGTCCCGAGCCGACGCCGCAAGACCGGGGCCTCGACGCCCTTGTTGGCGAAACCGCGATCGAGGCGGCCGGAGGCCAGGTAGCGGGCGAGGAAGACGCGGTACTTGGAGAGGCTCCCGCCCATCCCGGCAACGACGATGCGCCCGCCCGGCGCGAGGGCGAGCGCCGCCTCTTCGCAGCAGAAGGGGTCGTGGAGGTTCAGGGTGACCTCACCGTCGCCGTCGCCGAAGCCGTGGTCGAGCCTGCCGGCGGCGGTAAGGCGGGCGAGAAACAGTTCGGAGTCGAGGTAGCCGGCGAGGAGGATCTTGCCGCTCGGCAGCACCTGGACTGCGCGCAAGGTCGAGTAGTAGGCGGCGTGGCGGCCCTTGAAGAGGACCTGGCCGCGTTCGCCGAAGGCGGTATCAGGGCTGCCGTCGGGCCGGTAGGCGGCGAGCACGCCCGCCGGGGCAGCGACGCCCACCCCTTCTTCGTCGCGGCCGCCGGCGACCAGGATCGTGCCCTTGCCGGTCACGGCGACGTCGTGGTACTCGGTACCGCCGTGGGCCTGCGGGGCCTTGCCCACGATGCCGTCGCCGACGAAGCTCGGGTCGAGCGAGCCGTCGGCGCGGTAGCGGGCGAGGAGCGGCGCGAAGGCGACCGATTCCCGAACGCCTTCCTGGGAGAAACCCGCGACGACCAGCTTCCCGTCGCGCTGTACGGCGAGCGCCTCAGCCTGCGGGGCGAGGTTGTCGAAGCCGCCGAAGGGAAGCTTCAGCGGCGTGGTGAAGCCGCCTTCGCCGAAGGCGGC
>DATBXZ010000072.1:0-5940 GCA_036513995.1 Solirubrobacterales bacterium
CGGCTCCAGGCCACGGGCGAGGAACGCCGCCACGATGCCCGAGAGCACGTCGCCGCTGCCGGCCGTGGCCAGCGCCGGGGCGGAGACCGCGTTGACCGCGACCCGCTCGCCGTCGCTGACGATCGTGTCGTCGCCCTTCAGCACCACCACGGCGGCGGTCGCCGCGGCGGCCTCGCGGGCAGCCACCAGCCGCCGGGCGGCGATCTGATCCGAGTCGCGCCCGAGCAGCCGTCCCAACTCGCCGGCGTGCGGGGTGAGGACGGTCGGCGCTGCGCGGGCGGCAATCGGCCCCAGATGCTCGGCAAAGGCGTTAAGGCCGTCGGCGTCGATCACCAGCGGCGCCGCGATCGCGCCCACCACCTCGCGAGCCAGCTCGACCGAGCCCGGGTCGCGGCCCATGCCGGGGCCGAGCACGCCCGCGGCGGCGCGCTCGAAGGCGCGCAGGATCGCCTTCGCGGAAGCCGGAGCCAGGCAGCCGTCGCCGCCGGGGCAGCCAACCGACATCACCTCCGGCTCGCCCGCTTCGAAGACCGCCTCGAGATCGGCCGGCACCGCGACCGTGGCGTAGCCGGCGCCGGCACGGATCGCCGCCAGCGAGGACATCCGCACCGCCCCGGTCAGGCCGCGCGACCCGCCCGCGATCGCCACCTGGCCGGAGCTGAACTTGGTCGAGCGCGGGCCGCGGCGCGGGGCCAGCGCCAGAACCGCCGGCTCGATCGTGCCGCCGGCCGGCTCGCCGGGCGCCCCCGGCGGGATCCCGATCGGCACCACTCGCAGCTCACCCGTGTGCCACTTGCCGGGGGCAATCCGCTGTCCCAGCTTGGCCGCGTGGAAGCTCACGGTCAGGTCGGCCTCGATCGCCGTCCCCTCGACCTCGCCGCTGGAAGCGTCGACCCCGGAGGCGATGTCGCAGGCGACCACCGGCGCCCCGCAACGGTTGATCGCCTCGATCGCGCCGGCGGCCGGCTCCCGCGGCGACCCCGCAAAGCCAGTGCCGAAGATCGCGTCCACGACGGCGCCGGCGCCGGCCAGCCAGCCATCGAGATCACCGGGAATGTCCCCAGCCCAGAGGTCGACCGTCTCCACCTCGAACCCCATCCGACTGAGATGCCGGGCCGCGGCCTTGCCGTCGCCGCCGTTGTTCCCCTTGCCGCAGACGATCCGCAACGGGCCTTGCGGAGCCAGTCCGGCGACTGCCTCGGCCAGCGCGGCCCCCGCCGTCTCCATCAGCTCCGTCGCCGGGATCCCCTGCGCCTCGATCGCCCAAGCGTCGACGGCACGGATGCCATCGGCGTCATACAGCGGCTGCAGCCACGACTCCATCGACGGAGCCTAGCCGCGCTGGACGGGCAGGAGGGGCGGCTACTTGCCGATGCCGGCGATCAGCTTCGCCGTCGCCAGGTCGCCGGAGGACCCGGCGCCGATCGCCAGGTAGTCGACCTTGGTCAGGTACGGCTTGGCTTCCTGGAAGCCTTCTTCGCCCGGTGGCACCAGCGCGGAAGCCAGATGCAGTGCCGCGGGGCCGTCGACGAAGCCGGTGATCGGGGTGCTGCCGAGCGCGGCGACGGCTTCCTTGTAGGCGGGGCTGTCGGAGAGGGTGTCGCCGGAGCCGGCGGCGAGGGCCTTCGTCGCCGCGGGCAGGCCGTAGGCGATCGCGATCCGCTCGCCTTCGGCGGCGACGACGATCGGCAGCGGGCCGATTTCGTCGTCGCGGATCGAGAACCCGGTCGCCTTGCCCCCGATCGCGGTGACCCCGGGGGTCCCGGCCGAGCGCAGCAGCAGGCCGAGGTTGGAGACGGTGTTGGTGGCTTCGCTGGAGCCCTTGGTCTCCAGCACGACGGCGCCGGCGGCACTGCGGGAGCTGTTGCCTTCGACGAAGACGCCGAGGTCGCCGATCGAGGAGGTAATCCTTTCGAGGTCGATGCCGGCTTCCTCGAGGGTGCTCTTGAACTTGTGCGGCGGGACCTGGCCTTCGATGCCCTGGGCGTCGATGGCGTCGACCGCTTCGCCGAGGCGCTTGCCGAAGTCGGGGGAGACGACGGCGCCGACCGAGTCGCCGGGAAGCTCCCCGAGCAGGTCCGAGGCGTCGCCGGAAGGCGGGCTCTTCCCGGTGACGTTGCTGCTGAAGTCGATCTCGACCTGTTCGGAGCCGGGGATCAGGCTCGCGAGCGCGGTGGCGTTGGTGGGATCGATCCCGGCGCTGTCGAGGAACTGCTGCGTTTCGGCGTCGATCGTGCCGCCCGACTGTTCGACCAGGTCGCCGATGTCGACGAAGACGTTGGCGGCGCTGCCGGCGGGGGCGGCAGAGATTGTGCTCGAGAAGCTGTCTTCGTCGGCCAGCGATTCGCCGTTGGAGGCGTCGACCACGCCCTTGAAGGCCGCTTCGTCTTCGGCGATGACGAGGAAGTCGCCGACAACCCCGATCGCCGTGCCTTCTCCACTCTCGACCTTGAAGTCGACCCCTTCGTAGGAGGCGTCCTTGACCGGTTCGTCGCCCGACTTGGCTTTTGCGTCGACGAAGTCCTGGGCGGCGGCGGCATCGGTGGTCTGGATCGCGACGCCGTAGCCGCTGAAGTCACTGCCGTCGTAGTGCTCGAAGGAAACGCCGCCCTTTTCGCCGAGCCAGGGCTCGACTTCCTTTTCGTAGTCGAATTCTTCGCCCGAGGAAGCGGCTGACTTTTCGAGTTCGGAGACGATCAGGCCGCCGAGGTCGTCGATGCCGCCGATGCTCTTGGCGAGCGACTCGATGTTCGTCTTCAGCGCGCCTTCCGGCCGCACCGTCGCTTCGACGAACAGCGGCGACTTCGGCGGCGCCAGCGAGGCCGGGTCGGAGCCGGAGTCGCTGCTACCACTACCGCAGCCGGCGACGGCAAGGACGGCGATCGCGGCGGCGATCGAGAGGACGAGGCGGTTCACGGGAGGCCGCATCCTAGCGGCGCCATCACTCGACGGTGACGGTCTTGGCCAGATTACGGGGCTGGTCGACGTTGAGGCCGCGAGCACGGGCAATGTCGTAGGCGAACAGCTGCAGCGGCAGGATTGCCACGATCGGCTGCAGGATCCAGTCGGTGGCGGCGACCTCGACGGTCTCGTCGGCCACTTCGGCGGCGCGCTCGCCGCCGACGGTGGCGATCGCGATCGTCTGGGCGCCGCGAGCGCGGACCTCTTCGACGTTGGAGAGGATCTTCTCCAGGACCGGGCTCGCGGTGGCGATGCAGACGACCGGGGTCGACTCGTCGAGCAGGGCGATCGGGCCGTGCTTCATCTCCCCCGCCGCGTAGGCGTCGGTCGGGATGTAGGAGACCTCCTTCAGCTTCAGCGCCCCCTCGAGGCAGACCGGCAGGCCGATGTGGCGACCCAGGTAGAGGAAGAAGTCCTGCTTGCTGTGGACGGCGGCGATGGCGCGGACCGGCTCCTCGACCGCTGCCAGCGTCTCCTCGACCTTCGAGGGCAGCGACTTCAGCTCCGCCACCAGCTCGGCGATCCGGGCCGGGGGCAGCGACCCGCGCAGCTCGGCCAGCCGCAGGCCCAGCAGGTACATCGCCGCCACCTGGGCGAGGAAGGTCTTGGTCGCGGCGACCCCGATCTCGAGGCCGGCGCGGGTGTAGAGGACGGCGTCGGCATCGCGGGTCGCCTGGCTGCCCATGATGTTGGTCACCGCCAGCACCTTCGCCCCGGCCTCGCGAGCCAGTCGCATCGCCGCCAGGGTGTCGGCGGTCTCGCCGGACTGGGTAATGCCGACGACGAGGTCGCCCGGCCCGACCACCGGGTTGCGGTAGCGGTACTCGGAGGCGATGTCCATCTCGACCGGTACCCGCGCCCACTCCTCGATCGCGTAGCGGCCGATCAGACCGGCGTGGTAGGAGGTGCCGCAGGCGACGATCACGATCCGTCGCAGGCCGCGCAGGAACTCGTCGTCGAGAGCGACGTCGGAGAGGTCGACGCCGTCGTCGCCGGGCAGGCGGTCGGCGATCGTCTCGGCGACGGCGTCAGCCTGTTCGTGGATCTCCTTCAGCATGAAGGTCTCGAAGCCGCCCTTCTCGGCCGCCTCGGCGTCCCAATCCACCTCTTCGGGCCGGCGCTCGATCGGATTGCCCTCGGTGTCGGTGATCCGCACCTCGCCGGCTTCGATTTCGACCAGCTCGCCGTTTTCGATCGGCACCGCGGTGCGGGTGTGGGCAAGGAAGGCGGGGATCGCCGAGGCGAGGAAGGTCTCCCCCGTGCCGATCCCGGCGACCAGCGGGCACTCCTTGCGAGCCCCGACCAGCCGCTGGGGCTCGTCGGCGTGCATGGCGACGAAGGCGTAGTGGCCGCGCAGCTCGGCGTAGGCGGCGCGGACCGCAGCGGCGAGATCGCCGTCGTAGTGGGCGGCGATCAGGTGGGCCACGACCTCGGCGTCGGTCTCCGAGGTGAACCGCTCGCCGTCGGCCTGCAGGCGCCGGCGCAGGCCGGCGTGGTTCTCGACGATCCCGTTGAGGACGATGTGGACCTTGCCGGAGCTGTCGTCGTGGGGGTGGGCGTTCTCCTCGGTGACGCGACCGTGGGTCGCCCAGCGGGTGTGGGCGATGCCGGTGTGGGAGACGGGCAGGGAGTCGGCGCCCTCGGCGCGCGCCGCCACGGCGGCGCGCAGGTTGGCGATGTTGCCGACGGCATGGGCGCTGTCGACCTCGCCGTCCTCGATCACCGAGAGGCCGGCCGAGTCATAGCCCCTGTATTCGAGCTTTTCCAGCCCCGAGAGCAACAGCTCCTCGCAGGGGCGACCGCCCACGTATCCGACTATTCCGCACATGAAGGCGAGTAAGGGTAGAGGGCGGGAGCCGTCAGGCCAGCTCTTGGCGGACCAGCGCAACAAGGCGATTGCAGACCGCCTCGGCCTCTTCGGCGCTGGGCGCCTCGACCATCACCCGCACCAGGGCCTCGGTCCCGGACGCTCGCAGCAGCACCCGGCCGCGGCCCTCGAGCCCCTCGGCCTCGCGCTCGACCGCCTCCCAGACCGCCGCGGCGTCGGCGATCGCCTCGCGGTCGGCGACCTCGACGTTGACCAGCGTCTGCGGCAGCTTCTCCATCGCCACGGCCTCGGCGAGCGGGGCGCCGCCGAGCTCGCGCATCGTCATCAGCGCCGCGGCGATGCCGTCGCCGGTGGCGACGAAGTCGGAGGCGATGATGTGGCCCGACTGCTCGCCGCCGAGGATCCAGTCGCGGCGGCGCATCTCGTCGATCACGTAACGGTCGCCGACCTGGGTCACGGCGACCTCGATCCCGGCCTCCTCCATCGCCCGGTGGAAGCCGAAGTTGGTCATCACGGTGACGACGACGCCGCCGTCCAGCTCGCCACGGGCGGCGAGGCCACGGGCGGCGAGGGCGATCAGCTCGTCGCCGTCGTGGACGCGGCCGTCGCCGTCGACCGCCAGCATGCGGTCGGCATCGCCGTCGAAGGCGAAGCCGATCTCGGCAGCGGAGGCGGCGACGCGCTCGACCAGCGGCCCGAGGTGGGTGGAACCGCAGCCGGCGTTGATGTTGCGCCCGTCGGGCTCGGTGCCGATCGTCTCGACCTCGGCGCCGAGGCGCTCGAAGATCGCCGGGCCGGCGCGGTGGGCGGCGCCGTTGGCGCAGTCGAGGACGACGCGACGGCCGGAGAGATCGAGGGGGAAGGCCGCCTCCAGCTCGCGCAGGTAGTCCTCGAGGCCGCCGTTGAGCTCGCGCACGTGACCGGGCTCGACGGCGGCCGGAGGCTGGTCGAGCAGCGACTCGATCCTGGCCTCGAGCTCGTCGCCGAGCTTCGTCCCCTGTGCGGAGAAGAACTTGATGCCGTTGTCCCGGTAGGGATTGTGGGAAGCGGAGACGACCGCGGCGAGGTCGAGCCCCAGCCGCTTGACCAGGATCGCCGCGGCGGGCGTCGGCAGCACCCCGGCGAGCAGCGCGTCGCCGCCGGCCGCGGCC
>DATBXZ010000073.1:0-16458 GCA_036513995.1 Solirubrobacterales bacterium
TCCGACCTCGATCTCGCGGTCGCCGACCCCCGCGCGAGCGCGAAGGCGATCGCCGCCGCCCTGGGCGAGCACGCCTTCGAGCTCTCGGCCGAGTTCGGCACCTGGCGCGTCGTCTCCCGCGGCCGGGACTGGCAGGTCGACGTGACCGCCATGCGCGGAGCGGGCATCGAGGCCGACCTCGCCGCGCGTGACTTTACGGTCGGCGCCGTCGCTGTGCCGCTGGCAGGCGGCGAAGCGGTCGACCCCTTTGCCGGCCTGGCCGACCTCGATCGCGGCGTCCTGCGGGCGGTGGGGGAGGGCAGCTTCGGCGAGGACCCGCTGCGCCTGCTGCGGGCGGCGCGCCTCGCCGCCGAGCTGAGCCTGGAGATCGACCCCGCCACCGTCGCCCTGGCCCGTGCCGCCGCCGCCCGGGCCGCCGACCCCGCCGGCGAGCGCCAGCTGGCCGAGCTGCGCCAGCTGCTCGGCGGGCCCGACCCGCTGCGCGGCCTCGCCCTGCTCGACAAGCTGGAGCTGACCGCGGTCGTGCTGCCGGAGCTCGAGAGCCTGCGCGGGGTCGAACAGGGGCCCAACCACCACCTCGACGTCCATGGCCACACGCTGGCCGTGCTCGCGCACGCGCTCGAGGTGGAGAGCGATCTTGATCGCTTCGCCGGCGACCGCGCCGCCGAGGTGGCGGAGCTGCTGGCGGAGCCGCTCGCCGACGAGATGAGCCGGGGCACGGCGCTGCGCTTCGGGGCCCTCTTCCACGACATCGGCAAGCCTGCCACCCGCGCCGAGCAGGGCGGCTTCGTCGGCTTCCGCGGCCACGACAGCGTCGGTGCGGAGATAGTCGCCGAGATCTGCGGCCGCCTGCGCGCCAGCCGCCGCCTCACCCAGCACCTGCAGGGGCTGACGCTCCATCACCTGCGGCTCGGCTTCCTGATCCCGCAGGCGCCACTGTCGCCGCGCCTCGTCCACGAGTACCTGCGCGCGACCGAGCCGGTCGGCGTCGACGTCACCCTGCTCACCGTCGCCGACCGTCTCTCCGCCCGCGGCGCCGGGCCGCTGGCCAGCCCGGAGATGGTCGAGGCGCACCTCGGCCTGGCCCGCCAGATGATCGCCGCCGCGCTGGACTGGCGCCGCGATGGCCCGCCGCCGCCGCTGCTGCGCGGCGACGAGCTGGCGAGCGAGCTCGGAATCGAGCCGGGGCCCGAGCTGGGAGAGCTGCTGTCTGAGCTCGAGGCGGCGCAGTACGCGGGCGAGGTCGGCGACCGGGCCACAGCCCTGAAACACGCTCGTCAGGTACGCTCGACGCCGCATGGCTGAGGAAAAGATCGAAATGGAGGGGGAGATCACCGAGGCTCTCCCCAACACGATGTTCCGGGTCAAACTGGACAACGGCCACGACGTGCTCGGCCATATCTCGGGCAAGATGCGCCGCCACTACATCCGCATCCTCCCCGGCGACCGGGTCAAGATCGAGCTCTCGCCTTACGACCTCGACCGCGGCCGCATCACCTACCGCTACAAATAGGCGTCTACGGCGTTCTCGGTCGTTCGCCTTCGGGTCACGCACTGGAGTGCGCTCCCTCGTCTCACTTCCTGCGTCCTTGTCAGACGCCTATTTCAACCCTGGATCAGGGTCCGCCAGCTCGGCAACGAGCGCAGACCAAGAGAAGTCCTTGGCGCCAAGGCCCCTGCCGCTGCGCGGGTCGTAGTACTCGCGTAGGCCTTCGCGGGCGACGGCGGCGATCACGCCGTCGGCGAGCTGTTGGGCCTCGGTTTCGTAGCCAAGGCGACGCAGGCCAAGCCAGACCATCCAGGCCGAGTTGACCCAGGTCGGGCCGCGCCAGTAGCGACGAATCGGGCCGTGGCCGCCATCCGGTTCATACCCGTGCTCGCTCGCTGCCACCGACGGCGGCGCCACCGGGGTCAGGAACTCGCGCTCGTTCAGCAGGTGCTCCTCGACCAGGCGCCGGCCGATCGCCTCTGGCAGGTCGGGCAGCGCCAGCGGTGCCAGCGAAGCCCAGGTGACGACATCGGGACGCTTCCCGCCCGGCTGCGCCTGATCGAAGAAGAGGCCGCGGCGCTCGTCCCAGAGCCGCGCGACCAGCGCCGGCGTCGCCGAGGGCCGGCCCAGCGCCTGCAGCGAGAGCGACCACATCGTGTTGACCAGCGTCTCGCAGAGGACTGGGTGCCCGGCCGCGCGGACCCGCCGCGCGTCGAACCCGAGCTTGCGGTTGCGCCGCACCAGCAGCGGGAAGCCCAGACGCCCGTTCGCGAGTCGCCCCCAGACCGGTTCGAACTTGGGCGAGGCGTCGAGCCCGGACTCGTCCGGCTGCAGGATCCAGAGCAGGCCGTCGCCCTCGAGGTCGCGGTGGGCGGCGAGCCAGTCCATCTGGGCGCCGATCCGGGGCTCGGCGGCCGGGTCGCCGACGGCGATCCGCCAGGCCCAGGCCAGCAGTGGCGGCTGGATCGTGCCGGTCTGGAACGAGCTGCGCGAGGCGACGTTGTAGAAGGCGAGGCGCAGTAGCGAGACCGGTTGGTGCCAGAAGATCGTGTGGCCGATGAAGCCGTCGGGTCGCTGGGCGGCGAGCAGGCTCTCCAGCTCGGCCCGCGCCCGCGCCGGCTGGAAGCGCCGCCAGACGATCGCCGCGAAGCAGGAGTCCCAATACCACTGCCACGGATAGCGCCCGGGGCTCGGCTGGCTGTATGAGTAGGCGGTCCCGTCGCGCTCGCCGATCTGCCAGTTCTGCCCCAGCACCCGCTCCGCCTCGCGGACTACGGTCGCCGAGGGGTCGGTAAGTTGAGCCATGGTCGACTATCGGCCCTTCGGCGGCGGCTTCACAACGCGGTGCGGCGCATCTCGCGCAGGGCGAGGAAGCTCATCACGGCGAGCATGCCGGCCAGGGCCAGCAGGCCCGGCCAGGTTTCGCCCCAGGTGACGGTGCCGACGAAGCCCTGCCGGGCCGCTTCGACCACCTGGGTGACCGGGTTGACGCGGGCGATCTTCTGCAGCCAACCGGACAGCAGCGCCAGCGGCGCGTAGGCGGTCGTGGTCAGGATCAGCGCCATCATCCCGGCCTGCATCAGCGGCGCCGCCGACTGGCTCTTGAAGCGCAGGGCCAGGAACGAGCCCCAGCAGGCGGCAAAGGCGGCCATCGCCGCCACCATCAGGTAGGTGACCGCCAGCCCGTCGACGCCGGGCCAGTTGGCGCCGAGTGCGAGCGCGATCGCCAGCACGAAGGTGGCTGGGATCAGCGCCCGGGCGCTGGCCGCGAGCACCGTGCCCGAGAGCAGCACCCAGCGCGGGGAGGGGGAGACGAGCAGGCGGTCGAGCCAGCCCTGCTCAATGTCGCGAGCGAGGTTCACGCCGGCCGCGGCGCCGGTGAAGCCGGCTCCCTGCAGCATGCTGATCGGGACGATGAAGCTCTCGTAGCTGCCGGTGCTGAAGCCGCGCAGCTGGGTCAGGGCGCCGAAGACGCCGTTGAGACCGAGGAAGAAGATGGTCGGTGCCAGGACCCCGGGGATCGCCGCTCCCGGCACCCGGATCAGCTCGTTCTTGGCCCGTGCCATCAGGGCGCCGATCGTCGCCACGTTGGCGCGCCAGGCCGGGATCTCCACCGTCGCTTCCATCAGCCCACTCGCAGCCGGTGGCGCAGCGCGCGGTCGCTGAGGAAGAGGCCGACGACGACGATCGCGAGGATCGCCAGCAGCGCGTCCAGCGTTTCGGAGGCGTCGAACCCGGAGATCATCGGACCGCGAATCCCTTCGACGATGAAGCTCAGCGGGTTGTACTGGGCGATCGTCTTGGCCGGCTCGATCATCAGTTCCTGGGGGAAGAAGGCGGAGGAGAGGAAGAGGACGACGAGGACCAGCGGGAAGAGTCCCTGGACGACGCTGGCGCTGCCGGTCCGCAGGGCGATCGCGGCGCCGATCCCGCCGACCGCCGTCGCCGAGGCGGTGACCAGGAAGATCGCCATTAGCGCCCCCGGTACGCCGCTGACGATTTCGGCGCCGAAGATGAGACCGATCGTCAGGAACCAGAGCGACCCGAACAGGCCCAGCGCCGCGGTTCCGGCGAGTCGCCCCAGGACGATCGCGAAGCGCGGTATCGGGGCCGAGAAGAGGCGGTCGGTGAAGCCCATCTCGATGTCGACCGCCAGCGCGATCCCGCCGCTGTTGCCGGCCAGCATCAACGACTGCATCATCGCCCCGGCCAGCATGAACTGGAGGAAGCTCTGCACCGGCGGGAAGCCGGGCAGTTCGACCGCGCCGCTGGCGCCGCCGGTCTGGATCGCCAGCAACAGGGTGGGGAAGACGATGATCGGCGCGATCAGCTGCGGGCGGCGAAAGGTCTGACGGACCGAGCGCATGCCCAGCGCCCGCACCACCCGGGCGTTGGTCGCCAGCGAGCTCACGCTCCCACCGGCTCCTGCTCGGCGTTCTCCTCGCTCTCCTCCTCGAGGTGGTAGCCGGTCTTCTCGACGAAGACGTCGTCGAGCGTCGGTTTGACCAGCTCCAGCGCCTCGACCGCGATCCCGGCCTCGTCGAGCGCTCGTACGACCCGCGGGATGTCGGCTGCCCCGTTCTCCACCTCGACCAGGACCTTCCTGCCGTCCTTGGGCGGCAGCAGCTTGCCCATCCGGGCGAGGATCGCCTCCGCCTCGGTGACCGATCCCTGCGCCAGCTGCAGCTCGACGTGGGGGTTGCCGAGGTCGGACTTGAGCGACTCCGGCGTCCCCTCGGCGACGATCCTGCCGCTGTCGATGATGCCGACGTTGTCGGCGAGCTGGTCGGCCTCCTCCAGGTACTGGGTGGTGAGGAAGACGGTGGTGCCGTCGTCGTTCAGCGCCCGCACCTCCTCCCAGATCGTCTTGCGGCTGACCGGGTCGAGCCCGGTGGTCGGCTCGTCGAGGAAGAGCACCCGCGGTTCGTGGACCAGCGCCGCGGCGAGGTCCAGCCGTCGCTTCATGCCGCCGGAGTAACCGCCGACGCGGCGATCGGCGGCGGCGACCAGGTCGACCCGCTCGAGCAGGGCGTCGGCGCGCTTGCGGCCCTCCGCGGTGGGGATTCCCTGCAGCGTCGCCTGTAGCCGGATCAGCTCGCGGCCGGTCATCAGCGGGTCCAGCGCCGCTTCCTGCAGGGCTACGCCGATCGAGCCGCGCACGGCCCGCGCCTCCTTGACGACGTCGTGACCGGCGACGGTGGCGCGGCCGCCGGTCGGCAGCAGCAGCGTCGTCAGCATCCGCACCGTGGTCGTCTTGCCGGCGCCGTTGGGGCCGAGGAAGCCGTAGATCTCGCCCGCCTCGACGGCGATGTCGATGCCCTGCACGGCAAGCACCTCGTCGAAGGCGCGCTCCAGTCCTTCGACCTCGATCGCCGGCATCGTCAGGAAACCTACAGAGCACGGATGGCCGGGATCGTGCAAGTGGAGCCCTGCCACCGCATTCTCCCGGCCTGGAAGGCAGAATCCGGGCCGCAACCGGGGTCACGACCTCGTGTTTGTCCAAGTCCATGCCCTTGACCGAGAAAACAATCCGGACCGGCCGCGCCTGGGCGCTGGCGGCGGCTGCCGCCTGCCTGCTGGCGGCGCTGGTCGCGGTGCTCGCCCCCCGCGACGCCGACTCGGCGCCGTTGCGGGTCGTGGTGCTGGGCCAGACCGCCGAAACCCCGCCGGCCTCCTGTCCCGGCAAGGTCGTCAACGGCAACGAAGAGATCACGCCCTGCCGGGTCGAGGGCCACGTGACTGGCTTCCAGGCCGTCGCCGGCGGCATCGCCCGCCCCTACGAGGCGCCCTTCGAAGGCAAGATCATCGCCTGGTCGATCACCCTCGCCAAGCCGTCGACGGTCGAATCGTCGACCACCTCGAACGAGGTCGGCTTCTTCGACGAATTCCTCGGCAGCCCTTCGGAGGCGCGGATCGGGATCCTGCGCCCGGTCGAAGGCTCCAAGCCGCCTCAGTACACGCTGGTGCGCCAGAGCCCGCTCGAGGTGCTCAACCCCTACTTCGGCAGCACCCCCGTCTTCGCCCTCGAACACCCGCTGACCGTGCTCAAGGGCCAGATCGTCGCCCTCACCGTCCCCACCTGGGCGCCGATGTTCGCCTTCAACGTCGACGCCGAAAACACCTGGCGCGGCAGCCGCCTGCCCGAACACTGCGCCTCCAAGGAAGACATCCAGGGTGGCCACCCCCAGCAGGGAGTCGGCAAGACCAAGACCTACGGCTGCTACTACTCCAACGCCCGCCTGCTCTACACGGCGACCCTGGTCAAGAAACCGTAGCGACGAGGAAGTTGCCTCGGAGGGCGTCGGGCCTCACCGGCCCCCGTCTCTTGCAGCTGCGGCTAAAGAGCGCTTTGACGCAGACCGCAGTACGGGCAGTCGCTGACGTCCAACCCGATCAGCTGGTCGCAGCGGCGGCAGGAGCGGAGGTTCGCCGGAGTGCGGGGCAGAGAGGACGCGGAGGGGGCCAGGGGCAGCACCATCGCGACCGGCTCCATCTCCTCGCCGGTCTCGCGATCGACGTAGGTCTGGCCGGGCTCGGCGTGAGCGAGGGCCTCGCGGCCGGAGGCCGGGGCACGCATCCTGTAGAGCTGACGGTCGTTCATCGCCGCGAAGACTAATAGCTTGGGCGGCAGCGATGCGCGTCCTCCTCTTTCACGGCTACATGCTGCGTGGCACCGGCAGCAACATCTACAACGTCAACCTGGCCCGGGCGCTGGCCCGGCTCGGCCACGAGGTTCACCTCCTCTGCCAGGACCGCGAGGTGAAGATCGAGGGGGTCGAGATCCACAATCCCGACATCGACGGCCTCCTGCCGGTCTACGTCAAAGACCCATACGAGGGCTTCGAGGTCAAGGCCTTCCCGGAACTGACGGACGCTGAGCTCGACTTCTACATCGAGGCCAACGTCGCCGCCGTGCGCGAGGTCGCCGCGGCGACCGGCGGCTTCGACGCCGCCCTCGCCAACCATCTGGTGATGGGCCCGGCGATCCTCGCCCGCGCCGACGTCGGCCCTTTCGCCGCCAAGATCCACGGCTCCGCGCTCGAGTACACGGTCAAACCCAACCCCCGCTTCCTGCCCTACGCCTACGAGGGCATGGAGGCGGCCGCCGGCGTCCTCGTCGGCTCCGGCCACACCGCCGAGTCCCTCTGGGCGGCTCTTCCCGAGCTCCCTGGCCTCAAAGGCAAGACTCGCCTGGGACCCCCCGGTGTCGACATCTCCGCGTTCCGCCCCTTTCCCTCCGGCTCCCGCCAGGCCCTCGTTGTCTTCGTCGGCAAGCTGATCGTGTCCAAGGGGGTCGATCTGCTCTTGGCGGCGTGGCCCTTGGTGAGGGCGGCGCACCCCGATGCGCGATTGCAGGTCGCGGGCTATGGCGAGTACGAGGAGGGGTTGCGCCGTCTGTTGGCTGCTTTGGATCGAAGTGATTTGGCGGACGCGAGGGAGGTTGCGCGACTGGGGTGGGCGCTGGAGGGTGGGGAGGAGAAGGAGCTGACGATCCTCTCGGCGTTCTTGGCCGATCCACCAACCGGATATCTGGAGGCGGCGCGGGGCGTCGCCGGCTCGGTCGAGTTCATCGGTCGCTTGGAGCACGACCAAGTGGCCGAGCTGCTGCCGCGGGCGCAGGCGCTGGTGATGCCCAGCACCTTCCCGGAGGCATTCGGGATGGTCGCGGTCGAGGCCGCGGCCTGCGGGGCGCTGCCGGTCTCGGCGGGACACTCGGGGATGCTCGAGGTCTCGCGCCAGCTGGCGGGCTCGTTGCCGCCGGCGGTCGGGCGGCTGACCTCCTTCCCGGTCGAGCCGGGGGCGGTCGAGGCGATCGCCGACCGGCTCGGGAGCTGGCTGGCGCTGCCGGAGGCCGAGCGCGAGGGCGCCCGCCGGGCGCTGGTCGAGACGGTCACGCGGCTGTGGAGCTGGGAGGGAGTGGCCCGCGGCGTCCTTGCCGCCGCGGCCGGGGAGCTCGCGGATCTGCCGCGTCCCGCATAGCTAGTGCCAACCGTCACCTGAGGCCGGAAAACCTCCGGCCGCCGCTTCAATAGAATGCCCGCCGCCTCATGTACGGCCGCCTCCCGATAGTGAAGATGCTCGCCGCCACGGTTGCGTTGGCCGCTGCGATTTCCGCGGTGATGGTCTCGATCAACTGGGATGGCCAGGAGGCCTCGACTGCGGCCCCGAAGATCGACGACCTGCTGAACGTGATGATCGTCGTCTCCTCCTTCGTCTTCTCGCTGGTCGTCGTGATGCTCTTCTACGCGCTGTGGAAATTCAGGGCCAAGCCCGGCGACGAATCCGACGGCGAGCCGATCCACGGCAACACCCGGCTCGAGATCGCCTGGACGTTGATCCCGACGATCATCGTCCTCTTCGGCGGCGGTTACAGCTGGAAGGTGCTGAACGAAATCGAAAAGCCGGCCAAGAACCCCCTGACGGTCGATGTCTTCTCCCAGCAATACGCCTGGAGCTTCGGCTACCCGGGCAAAGGCGACGCCTACGTCGAGGGGGAAATGCACGTCCCGGTCAACCGCCAGGTCCAGTTCAAGATGCACGCGCAGGACGTGATCCACTCCTTCTGGGTGCCGGAGTGGCGGATCAAGAAAGACAACGTCCCCGGCATCACCACGACCGCGATCGTCACCCCCGACAGAGTCGGCACCTACCAGCTGATCTGCACCGAGCTCTGCGGCTTCGGCCACGCTTCGATGCGGGCCAAGGTCGTGGTCGAACCCCCTGGCCAGTTCCAGAGGTGGGTCGCGGGGCTGAAGCAGAAAGTCCCGAAGCCCCTGGCTGAATCGGTGGTCCAGGACACGGAGAGCAACCCGGTGCCGCTCACTGCGGGCGGGGCATAATGGAGGAGAACCGATGACGGCCGCGATCAAGCAACCCGGGTGGATTCGAGGCGCGATCGGTGCCGTTCTCGCCGGCGCCTTCGGCTTCGGTCTCGTGCTCGCCCTGCGCGCGATCTCCGGCCTGCCGCTCTACGACACCGAGCAGACCGGCTACCCGCACGTCGTCGTGCCGCTGATCCTCGCTCCGCTCGGCTTCCTCGCCGGCTTCGGCTGCTTCGACTACTGGCTGCGCTGGGCCGCTGGCCTGCCGACGATCCCCGACGACCACTCCCAACACGGGGCCAAGAGCTGGAAGGACTACTTCCGCTTCAACACCGACCACAAGGTGATCGGCATCCAGTACATCGTCACCACCTTCTTCTTCTTCTTCTTCGGCGGCCTGCTGGCGATGCTGATCCGGGCCGAGCTGGCCCAGCCAGGTACCCAGATCGTCGGTGCCGCCGCCTACAACAGCCTCTTCTCGACCCACGCGGCGATCATGATCTTCCTCTTCGTGATCCCGGTCTTCGCCGGGATCGCCAACTACGTCCTACCGCTGATGATCGGCGCCCCGGACATGGCCTTCCCGCGCCTCAACGCGCTCAGCTTCTGGATGCTGCCGATGGCCGGCCTCCTCTTCATTGGCAGCTTCCTCGCGCCCGGCGGCGCCTTCGACGCCGGTTGGACCGGCTACGCGCCGTTATCCACGGGCGCCCCGCTCGGACAGTCGTTCTTCAACCTGGGCGTCCAATTCGCCGGTGCCTCCTCGATCGCCACCGCGCTCAACTTCCTGGTCACGATCATCACCATGCGTGCGCCCGGGATGACCTTCTGGCGGATGCCGCTGCTGGTCTGGGCCAACCTCTCGACTTCCCTGCTCGTCGTCGCCGCCACCCCGTTCATCGCCGGCGCCCAGTTCATGGTCCTCTTCGACCGCATCCTCCACACCAACTTCTTCGATTTCGCGGCCGGGGGAGACGTGATCAGCTACCAGCACATCTTCTGGTTCTACTCGCATCCAGCCGTCTACATCATGATGTTGCCCGGCTTCGGGATCATCAGCGAGGTCATCTCGATCCACTCTCGCAAGCCGATCTTCGGCTACCGCCTCATGGCCCTGGCCTTGATCGGGATCGTCGTCCTCAGCTACTCGGTCTGGGCCCACCACATGTTCGTCGCCGGCATGTTCAGCTGGCTGCGGGTGCCGATGATGCTGACCACGCTGCTGATCGCGGTGCCGACGGGGATCAAGATCTTCTCCTGGCTGGGCACGCTCTACTTCGGGAAAATCCACACCTACTCGACGGCGATGTTATTCGCGCTCGCCTTCATCGTCACCTTCACGATCGGTGGCATCAGCGGCGTCATGCTGGGCATGGTGCCGATCGACATCCACGTCTCCGACACTTACTTCATTGTCGCCCACATCCACTTCGTCCTCTTCGGCGGCTCCGTCTTCACGATCTTCGCCGGGATCTACCACTGGTTCCCGAAGATCACCGGGCGCATGTACGACGAGAAGCTCGGCCGCGTCCACTTCTGGGGCACCCTGGTTGGCACCTGGGGCACCTTCATCCCGATGCACTGGATCGGGATGGACGGGATGCCACGACGGGTCGCCGACTACGCGACCCAGTTCGGCAACTGGAACCTGCTGATCAGCTGCTTCGCCTTCATGCTGGGGGCCATCCAGCTGGTCTTCCTTTACAACATGATCGTCAGCTGGCGCTTCGGCCCTCGCGCTGTGGGCAACCCCTGGCGCGCCAACTCGATCGAGTGGCAGGTCTCCTCGCCGCCGCCGATCTTCAACTTCGACGAGATCCCGCGCGTCGTCGGCGGCCCCTACGAGTTCGGCGTCCCCGGCGCCAAACACGCGATCATGGCCGGCGAGGGCGCGGAGGTGCCGGCACCGGCACCGAGCGTGGTGGGGTCGACGTGAGCGCTGTCGAGCCCGGCCGGCCACTGCTGGTCTTCCTCAACGAGGTCGCCGGCGGCCGCAAATTGCTGCAGGCCGTGCGCGAGCGCCAGGAGACGGTCTCCAACGTGGTCGTCGCGGCGCCCCAGAACCAGCCTTCGGTCGGCCAGTTGATCGACTCCGGCGAGCTGCGCGACGCCGCCCGGGCGCGGGTCGAGGTGACGATGGCGGTGCTCGCCGAGTTCGGCATCGACTCGACCGGCGAGGTGATGGATCCGGAGTCGTCGCTGGCGCTCGACGATGCCGTCCGCGCTCACGAACCGGGGGAGGTCCTGCTGTCCTGCCGTTCCGGCACCCGCTTCGGCTTCACCCGCAAGGATCTGGTCGAGTGGAGCCGGGCGCGGATCGAACCGGACACGAAGCTGACCCACATCCCGGTCCGGATCGAAGACGACGCGATCCGCTGGGACCTGATCCACACCCTCGTCGTCGCCACCAAGACGGTGGCGACCCCCGATCTCGTCGACCGCCTCAAGGAGCGTGCCGCCGATCGCCCCCACCGCTACACGATCATCTGCCCCCGCGCCGACGACGTCGGCGAGGCGGAAATCGTCCGCGACCTCGCCGCCACGCTGGCCGAGCTCTACCGGGCCGACGTCGACGCGACCGGGCAGCCGATGAGCCCCGACCCCTTCCAGGCCGTGAAGAACGCGATCGAGCACTACCGGATCGACGAGGTCCTGATCTCGACCTTCGCCGGCGAGGGCTCGCGCTGGCTCGAGGGCGACCTGGTCGGCCGCGTGCGTGAGATCACCGACAAGCAGGTCGAGCACATCGAGGTCGGCCGGCCGGCGGCAGTGGTCGCGGCGGCCGTGGCCGAGGGAGAGGCAAGCTGATGGAGAGCGCGACGGTTGCCCTCGGGCACGACCACGCTGACGAGCACCACGGGCCGCCGGAGGCCAACGAAAGCTCGCGCATCGACAAACAGACGCTTGGGATCTTCCTCTTCATCGTCTCCGAGATCATGCTGTTCGGGGCCTTCTTCGCCTCCTACTTCTTCCTCCGAGTCGTCGTCGCCCCGTCTAGCTGGCCGCCGGAACCGTATGAACTTCCGGTCGCGGTGGCCGGCGTCAACACGGCGATCCTGGTCTCCTCCAGCTTCACGATCCACTACGCCTTGGAGTCGATCCGCCGCGGCAACAGACAGGGCATGAAGCTGGGCCTCGTGCTCACCTGGATGCTGGGTGCGACCTTCCTCTTCATCCAGCTCAACGAGTACGTCCACATCGGCTTCAGCGCCCGCGACCTCGCTTTCGGCTCGATCTTCTACGGCCTTACCGGCCTCCACGGTGCCCACGTGTTCGTCGGCCTGATGCTGCTCAGCTTCGCGACGATCCGCGCCTTCCGCGGTCACTTCGGTCCGGATGCGAAGGACCACCTCGGCGTCGAGGTGCCCGGTATCTACTGGCACTTCGTCGACGTGATGTGGATCGTCGTCTACGTGACGGTCTACATCCTTTAACGCGGATACCGCAAAACGGTGCATCTCGGGGTCTGGGTAGATGAAGATCTCTGAGGAGGCGGTTTTCAAATGGGTCGTGATCGTCATGGTCGCGGCGATCTCGATCATCGCCGTGACGCTGTTGACGCGGCCGCTGGCGGGGGCTCTCTGGGCGCTGGTGCTGGTCTGCCTCGCCGGCTGGTGGGGGCTGCGCTGGGCGGCGCGGAAACAGCGCGGGCGCTGATCAGACGGGGTCGGATGCGGCTCGGCTGCGTCCGGCTACCTCGAGGATCGCCAGCGTGAGGGCGATCGGGACCGTGGCGGGGAGCTCGTCGACTAGGAGGAAGAGCAGGTCGAAGCCGAGGCAGAGCGCCACTGCAAGCGCCGCGCCGGTCAGCTGCAGGCGCCGGTCGGTCGCCAGCAGGGCGCCGAGCGTGGCGGCGATGAAGAGGTCGCCGAAGCCCATCACCGCGGAGCCGAAGGAGATGAACTGGAGTTGCGGCAGGCCACCGGCGGGAGCGACCGCGTTGAGGACGGCATTTGGTTCTTGCAGCAGGTTGGTGGCGACCAGGTAGGTGTCGATCGCGGCCATCGCGTAGATCCCCAGCTTCAGCCAGCGCGACGGCACCACGCAGACGAGCAGCCAGCCCAGAGCGATGCAGGCGAGGGCGGAGAGCGCCAGCGCCGCGGTCTGGGCGCCGAGCGAGCCGCCCGCCGCCCAGGCCAGGGCGAACAGCGGCACGACGAGCAGGGCCAGCGCCGGCCGGCCGCCGCGGACGATCCAGGCCAGTGCCGCGGCGGCCAGCGGCGGCACCGCGACCAGGGCCAGGTAGGTGAGAGCGTCGGCGCTCGCCGAGTTGAGGGAGATCGCCCCGATCGCCACCACGATCGAGAGCGGTGGGACCAGGGCCCACCAGCTGCTGTGCAGGCGGTCCAGGAGCGGCAGCGAGGCCGCTCGGGGTGCCGCCACCAGGGCGGCCTGGACCAGGCTCAGGCCCCCGATCGAGAGCCAGAACGGGAGCACTTAGGCAACGGCGCCGTCGGGTGCCCACGCCCGCTCGCCGTCGGCCCCCGCTTCGCCCCGCGGCTCCAGGCGCCCGGCGGTGGCGACCGTCCACAGCATCGCCAGCCAGTTGCCGGTGGCGAGGGCGACATGGACCCAGACGATCTCGGTCGGGAGTTCCAGCCACCACTGGAGGCCCCCTACGACCCCCTGGAGGGCCAGGAGGCCGAGGACGACGGTCAGGGGCCGGATGGCCCTCCTGTCGCCTCCAGGGCGGCGCAGGAGGAACCAGACGCCGATCGCGGCGAAACCGTAGACGGTCGCCAGCAGGGCGTGGCGCTGGACCACCCATTCCAGGGTCTGGCTGCCCTCGAAGGTGAAGCGGTGGACGAGCTGGCCGGCGTGGGCACCGGCGTGGGGGCCGGAGGCGGTGGCGACGGTCCCGGCGGCGATCGTCAGCTGGCCGAGCGGGATCAGCGCCCGCACCGACCAGACGCCGAGCCGGTCGTGGGAGCGCCGCCGCTCCCAGGGCTCGTAGCGCGAGCACCAGGCCAGTGCGAAGGCCGCGTCGAGCAGCATCATCGAGAGGATGAAGTGCAGCATCACCAGCCCCGGGGCGAGGTGGTACTTGACCACCAGGGCGCCGAGGATCGCCTGGCCGACGACGCCCAGCGGCAGCAGCACCCCGAACAGCGCCAGGTGCCAGCGGTAGGGGCGGCGGAAGAAGGCGAGGACGGCGGCGGCGATCACGGCGATGCCGACGAAGCCGGTCAGCAGGCGGTTGCCGTACTCGATGATCGCGTGCGATTCCAGAGGCGGCGAGGCGCCGCCGTAGCACTTGGGCCAGTCCGGACAGCCGAGTCCGGAGCCGGTCAGCCGCACGCCGGCGCCGGTGAGGACGATCAGGGCCAGCGCGGCAAGGGCCACGGCGGTGACCTGCGCGTAGCGCTGCGGGGAGATCTCGAGGCGGTCTCGGAGGCGTTGCCGCATCGTCGGGAATGATCGCAGCGGCCGCCCGGGCCGCCGGGCTCAGCCGCCCTTGGGCTTCGAGCCGGTGGGTTGGCCACCGGGGGTGTTTTCGACCAGGTATTCGACCAGCTGTTCGAGTTCTTTGGCCGAGATCGTCTGTTCGAAGGTGCCCGGCATCACGTTCGGCGGGTAGCCCTTGGCAATCGACTTGTTCGGGTCGACGATCGACTCGTGGACCATCGCCGGGCTCTGCCCGACCAGGACTTCGCTGAGGTTGGGGCCGACCGTGCCGCCGCTTTTCGCCGCCGCGAAGGTGTGGCAGCCGCCGCAGCCGTTGTTGGCGAAGACCTGGGCGCCGGGGCCGCCGGGCACCTGCGGCGGCGCCGCGCCGGGCACGCCGGCGTACTTGCCGACATAGGCAGCGATGTCGTCGAGGTCCTGACCGCTGGCGATGTCGGCCGGCATCGAGACCGCTGGGTCGTCGTTGACCGGACGTGGGTTCTCGACCTGGGCCTTGACGATTCCTTCGATCGTGTCGCTGTTCTCGCCGACTTCGCGGGCGGCCGCGAAGGCGCCATCGAGATCGGGCCCGACTTCAGCCGTGGTGCCCGCCTGCGCGAGGGTGTGGCAGACGCCGCACTTCTGCACGAAGAGGACCCGGCCGCGGGTGGTGTCGGCGCTGGTCGTTCCACAGCCGGACGCGGCCACGACCACGCCAGCCAGGGCGGCGAGGACGAGCAGCGGGCGGATGAGGTGGGAAGGGCTTCGCATACGGCTGGCGGCGGGGCCGAAGTCTATATGTCGAGGCCGCCTGAAAGCGTCCTGTCGGGCGTCGCGATTGGAGTAGTCTTGCGGCGATCCGCACTATCTCTTAGGCCGACGAAAGGGGGCCGCATGCAGGTGAAGGACGGGATGTCGGAGGTGTCGCTGACCGTCGGCCCCGCGCACACGCTGCGCGAGGCGGCCGCGATGATGGTCGAGAAGGGAACCGGCGCCGCCCTGGTCAGCGACGCCGAGTTGCCGGCGCCGGGCATCGTCACCGAGCGCGATCTGCTGATCTCGGTCGGCGGCGGCGAGAACCCCGACGTCGAGCTGGTCGCCGAGCACATGAGCGAGAGCGTGATCGCCGCCGCGCCGGACTGGAGCCTCGAGCGCGCCGCCGCCGAGATGTCGCGCCGCGGTGTCCGCCACCTTGTCGTCTTCGAGCAAGGCGATGCGGTCGGCGTGCTCTCGATGCGCGACATCGTCCGCGTCTGGACCTCGGAGGGCGCTACCTCCGGTATGACGCCCGGCTGACGAAGGGCTGGGACCGGCGCATCTCGGCGTCCTCGCTCACTTGCGTGCAGACCACGCCGCTCCCTGCGGGCTGACCTGCTTGGTCTTAGCGCTTCGGTGTCACGGTGGTGATCGTCTCGATCGGCAGCGCGGCGGCGGGGATCTTCTGCTTGCGGGGCAGGCCGTAGTGGCCGCGAATCGCGCCGCGGATGAGGCTGCGGAAGGCGGCGAGGATGAAGACCGCGCCGACGACTGCGTAGACGATCGAGGGGAAGATGAAGCCGCTGGCGTAGATGCCGGCGATTAGGCCGGTGGCGCCGAGGGCGAAGAAGACCGGGGCCCAGGAGGGTTTCGGCACGTAGACCATCTCGCCGGGCTCGGGGATGTGCCGGTGCTCGCTCACGGCTACTGGGCGATGTAGAGGAAGGCGGCGACGAAGCAGAGGGCGAAGACGGCCGCGGCGAGGCCACCGGCGACCAGGCCGGCGCTCATGTTCTTGCGTGCGGTCTCGCGATCCACGCCCGGATTTCTATCAAGAGCGGGGGAGGTCGGGCGCGCTCCCGGGTCCTCCAAACGGAGCCCAGCCCTCCCTCGCCACCCAGAACGCTCGATCTAGATGTTCGCGGCGATGGCCATCGAGAGGAACAGCAGCGCCAGGTAGGCGAGGGAGAAGAGGTAGGTGCGCAGCGCCCAGCGGCGTTCCTTGGTGCGCAGCAGCTTCGTCGAGCAGTAGATGAAGCCGGCGCCCAGCAGCATCGAGGGCACCAGGTAGGCGATGCCGAGGCCGCCGGCGCAGAAGGGCAGCTGGGTGACCGCGTAGAGGAGGACGGTGTAGAGGAGGATCTGGCGCCGCGTCTCGTCCTCGCCGCGGACCACCGGCAGCATCGGGATGCCGGCCTTGGCGTACTCGTCCTTCATCAGGATCGAGAGCGCCCAGAAGTGGGGCGGGGTCCAGAAGAAGACGATCGCGAAGAGGTAGAAGGCCAT
>DATBXZ010000074.1:0-2588 GCA_036513995.1 Solirubrobacterales bacterium
CCGCGAGCCGATGAGCTTCGGTGCGCCGCACCACCACTTCGACTCGCTCGACTCGACCAACACGCGCGCCCGCGAGCTGGCGGCGGAAGGCGCCGGGCACGGCACCGTCGTCACCGCCGGGGAGCAGACCGCCGGGCGCGGGCGCCAGGGCCGAGCCTGGACCGCGCCTCCCGGCAAGGCCCTCCTCTACTCGGCGATAGTCCGCCCCCTCGACGAGCGCCACCTGATGCTGCCGCTGGCCGCGCCGCTCGCGGTCTGCGAGGCCGCCGAAGAGCTCCGACCCGGACTCGAATGCGGCGTCAAGTGGCCCAACGACGTCCTCGTCGACGGCCGCAAGCTGGCCGGGATCCTCGTCGAGGCCCGCCCCCAGGACGGCTGGGCCGTCGTCGGCGTCGGCTTGAACCTCACCATCTCACCCGAGGAGTTCCCCCCCGACCTGCGGGACAAAGCGGTCTCCCTCTTCAGCTCTGACGCGACTCCCCTAACCGCAGCCGAAGCCTTGAGCCGTCACCTCGGGCGCTGGGTCGAGGAGGGCCCGAGCGCGGTGTTGGAGGCTTGGCGCGACCGCGATGCCCTGAAGGGCCGAGAGGTCGCCTGGGACGGTGGCTCAGGCGTCGCCGACGGCGTCGACGATCGAGGCTACCTGCTCGTCGTCACTCCCAGCGGCGGACGCATCGCCGTTGGTGCCGGCGAGGTCCACCTCACCCGCTCCTGAGCCCGGTTCGGTGTCCTGGGCCCCGGCTTTGCGCCGCTTGCGCGGTCGTTTCTTGCGCGGTTTAGCCCCGCTCTCGCCAGCCTGGTTCCCGTTCCCCTCGGGGGCGCCGCCGTTCTCCCCCTGCCCGCCGTTGCGCTTGCCGCGCTTGCGCCGGCGCTTGCCGCCTTTGGGGAAGTTCCGCAGCAGCTCGCGGGCGACGGCCGACGGTTTCCGGGCCATCCGCATCCGCGCCCCGCGCAGCACCTCCTCGCCCTCCGGCGTATGCGAGACCGAGGCGGCCAGCACCGCCACCGTCAGCCGGCGGTCCTGTTTGCGGCTGGCGTGGACGAGCCGCCGGGCGTTGCGACCGTGCGCCCGCCCGGAGGAGTTGACCAGCAGCCCGAGCAGGCGCTTGGTCTCCGGCCAGCGCTGCACCGCGTACTCCTCGTGCAGCTCGCGGGTGTAGGAGGCGAGGCGCCAGACCCAGGCCTGTGCCTGGTCGCGGCGGCCGATCCGCTTGTCGACCAGCGCCTGCAGCAGGGTCTTGGTCCCGGCCCGTTTGTCCTCGCGACTCCAGGTGCCGACGATGTCGATCGCGTCGTCGAAGGCGTCGGGGTCGCCGAGGTCGGCGATCTCCCCCAGCGCTTTCAGCCGCAGCTGGGCGTTGCGGTTGCGCTGCACGCAGGTCAGCAGGAAGCGGCGGCGCAGCTCTTTGGTCCTGTCGTTCTGCAGCATCGCCCGTGCCCGGCGCCAACCCTGCGTGTTGACCCGGGCCCCGGCCAGCGCCGCCCAGGCATGCTGCTCGGGGTAGTCGAGGTTCTCCACCGCGATCCGCCAGATCTCCCGTTCCAGCACCTCCATCCGCTTCTCCTCGACATCGGAGACCGGCACGATCCGGCGCTCGACCCGGACCTTGCGCCCGCGCCCGCGGCGGACCGGGCCGACGACGATCGCGCCGCCGCGGTAGACCTCGCGGTCGAGCAGGCTGTGGAGGGTGACGATCGTCTCGTCGTGGGTCGTCGCCGGGTGGACGAAGTCGATCACCAGGCCCGCCTCCTTGCCCGGCGCCCGCCGGGTCACGCGGCCGACCCGCTGCTGGTAGATCCGCCGCGAGGCGGTCGGGGCCAGGTGCATGCAGATCGTCGCCCGCGGCGAGTTCCAGCCCTCGGCCAGCAGCATCGCGTTGCAGAGCACGTCGACCTCGCCGCGCTCGAAGCCGGCGAGGATTTCGGCCAGCTCGCGCTTCGGCGTCTCGCCGGAGACCGCCTGGGCGTTGATGCCGGCGGCGCGGAAGGCCTTGGCGACGTTCTTGGCGTGCTGGACGCCGGCCGTGTAGAGGACGCCGGGCACGTTGCGGAAACGCGAGCGGTAGAGGTCGGCGATGGCGACGTTGAAGGGCTCCTGGTCGAGCAGCGCCGCCAGCTCCTCCTGGTCGAAGTCCTGGTCGACCTCGCCTTTGCGCAGCGGCACCTTGGCGATCGTCCGCACCCCCGGGCCGGGCGGGATGCGCAGGCAGCGCAGCGGCGAGATGACGCCGCGCCGGGCCGCCTGGGCGAGGTCGAAGCGCGAGGTCTGGGTCGGGAAGAGGTCGGCGACGTGGCGGGCGATCAGCGCCCCGGTCGCGGTCATGCCGATGAAGACAGGGCCGTCCCAGGCGCGGATGCAGGCACTGGTTTTCTCGCCCAGGGCGGTGTGGGCCTCGTCGCAGATGACGATCGCGTAGGCGTCGGAGACTTTCTTGTGGTTGCGAACGAACCACTGGTAGGTCTCGACCGTGATCGCGCCGTCGGGGTCGTCGCGGCCGTCGAGCAGCGGCGGGCGCAGGCGCTCCTTGTAGCCGCGGTCGGAGATCTCGCCGATGAACTGGTCGACCAGGTTGCGGCGGTGGGTGAGG
>DATBXZ010000075.1:0-9729 GCA_036513995.1 Solirubrobacterales bacterium
CAACCTCAACTTTCGCAGCGTGGGCGTCCTCCTGGACGGGATTGGGCCGGGGTGAGCTGCTTGGCCACGCTCAGCCTGGGTAATGGGGTTATCCTGCGTCGACGCCCCGGAATCCAGGAGGAGAAGGCATGAGCAAGGCCCCGGCCACCCGCGCCACCGATATTTACGAGACCGCCCGTGAGAACCCCTACGTGCAGCGTCTGGTCGAGGACGACGAGCTGCGCGACAGCCTGCGCGATGCCTTCGAGGCCGCCAAGGGCGCCTACGGCCGCGCCACCGGTAACGGCAAGGGCCCGGTCAAGGCAGTGACCAGCGACAAGAAGGTCCAGAAGGATCTCCGCGAGGCCGCCGAGAGCCTGCGCGAGGCTTCCGAGCGCTTGCGCAAGCCGCCGAAGCGCAAGAAGGGCATCGGCCGCTTCCTCCTCGTCGGCCTGGTCGCCGGGGCGATCGCGCTGGTCCTCAGCGAGGGTGCCCGCAAGGCCGTGCTCGACACCCTCTTCGGCGCCGAAGAGGAGTTCGAGTACACCAGCTCCACGAGCATCAACGGTTCCTAACTCGGGTCGGGCCGGCGCGGCCGCCCGCCCCTCTCCTAGACTGGAGGGACGATGGAGGCGGCGACCAAAGAGCGTGAGCTGAGTGGCGACAAGGCCCAGCGCATCGTCGATGCGATGCGCGACAGCGTCGCCCGTCGCGGCGCCGCCGGCTCGACCTTCGAGCATGTCGCCCGCGAGGCCGGCGTCAGCCGCGGCCTCCTTCACTACTACTTCGGGACCAAGGAGCGGCTCTTGGTCGAGGTCGTCCGCCGCGACGCCGAGCTGCGCATCACCCGCCTCGACGAGCGGCTGGCCAAGGCGAAGTCGGTCGACGACGTGCTCAACGTCCTCGTCGCCAGCCTGACCGACATGATCGAGAACGAACCGGGCTTCTTCCTCCTCCTCTACGAGCTGTTCAGCGCCGGCCGCCGCAACCCCGACATCCAGCGCGAGGTCGGCCAGCTCTTCGAGCGCACACGCTCCCACGTCGCCGCGGTGCTGGACGCCAAGCAGCGCGAGGGCGTGCTGAAGCTCCGCTTCGAGGCCGAGGCGATCGTCTCCTACCTGTTCGCGGTCGGCGACGGCTTTGCCCTGCAGGCCCTCTCCGATCCCGAGCGCGACAACAGCGGCGCGCTCGCCGCCGGCGCCGCCTCGGCCCGGTACCTGCTCGTCGCCGAGTAGCGCCGCCCGTCGCCCCAATTGGCCTTCGAGTGACGGCAGTCACAGACTGGGCCTTCGCGATGCGAAAGGCTGGCTAACCAGCCAATGCGTAACGGGATGAATCGACTCGCAGCGTTTCTCAGCCGCCGGCGGCGCTGGGTCGTGGCGGCGTGGGTCCTGATCCTCCTCTGTGCCCTGCCTTTCGCCGCAAAACAGACCGACCACCTCACCGGCGGCGGCTTCGACGTTCCCGGCAGCCAATCGATGGCAGTCAGCGAAGCGCTCCAGCGCGACTTCGGCTCGGAGTCGAACGGCGTCTCGGTGGCGCTCAAAGCAGAAGGGGATGCCGGGCCGGGCGCCGGCGCCGCCGCGATCGGCCGGGTCCGCCGCGAGGTGGCGACGATCGAGGGCGTCACCCTGCCGCCGGCGACCGTCCGTCAGGCGCGGCAGCAGCTGCGGCGCAAGGGCTTCGCGATCATGCCGCTGCGCAGCGAACTCTCCCCCGACGAGCTGATCGACGCCGCCGCGACCATGCGCGAAGACCTTGAACCGGGCGTGGCCGCGGCCGGAGTCACTCCTTATCTGGTTGGCCAGCCGACGATCTGGGCGGGGCTGCAGGAGATCTCCAAGAAGGACCTCTCCCAGGCAGAGGCAACCGGCTTCCCGATCGTCGCCCTGATCCTGCTCGTCGTCTTCGGCTCCCTGGCCGCGGCGGCGCTGCCGCTGGCGCTCGGCTTCGTCAGCGTGCTGGTCACCGGCGCCCTGATCTACTTCATCTCGCTGCAGATGACGACCTCGGTCTTCGTCACCAACATGGCCTCGATGATCGGCATCGGCGTCGCCATCGACTACTCGTTGTTCATCCTCGCCCGCTACCGGGAGGAGCGCGAAGCCGGGCGCAACCCGAGCGAGGCTCGCTCGGAGGCGCTCGCCACCTCTGGCCTCGCGGTCACCTTCTCGGGGCTGGCGGTAATCATCTCCCTGGCCGGCCTCTGGATGGTCGACAACCAGGCGCTGCGCTCGATGGCGCTGGGGGCGATGACGGTCGTCGCCGTCTCGATCCTGACCGCGACGACGCTGCTGCCGGCGCTGATCGCGATGCTCGGCGACCGCGTCCTCCCGGGTGGGGTCGTCGGCCGGGTCGAGCGCTTTCTCAAGCACCGCGTCCTGCGCCGCCCCGTTGCCGAGCCACCAGCCGCGGTTCCCACGGCCCCAGCCGCCAGCCGCTTCTGGGAGGGGTGGACGCGGCGGGTGATGGCCCATCCCTGGGTCGCCATCGTCGCGGTCTCGGCCGTCCTCTTGACCCTGGCGATCCCCGTCCTCTCGCTCGAAACCGGCACCCAGGCACTCGGCCAGTTCCCCAAGGGGAGCGACGTCCGGGTCGGCAACGAACTCGCCTCGGCGGAGCTCGGCGGTGGCACCGACCCGGTCCTGATCGCCGCCAGCTTCGGTGGCGCGCCCGACCGCGCCGACCGCGTCGCCGTGGCCGGCTTCACGCGCCGGCTCGAGGCGACGCCGGGCATCAGCTCGGTCGCCCCACCCGCCTTCTCCGGCGGCGACGTCCTGATCCAGGCCACGCCCAGCGCCTCCAGCGAGTCCGACGCGGCGCTGGCCCTGATCGACCGCCTGCGCCAGAGCGTCATCCCACCCACCGCCCTGGCCCGTGTGGCAACCGTCGACGTCGGCGGCGAAACCGCCCGCGGCCACGACGTCCGCGCCCAGATCAGCGGCTCGATGTGGAAAATCGTCCTCTTCGTCCTCGCCCTCAGCTTCCTCGTGCTGATGGTGATGCTGCGTTCGCTGATCCTGCCGCTGAAGGCGGTGCTGATGAACCTGCTCTCGATCGGGGCGGCTTTCGGCATCCTCGTCGTGGTCTTCCAGTGGGGCTGGCTCGACGGCTTCCTCGGTTTCGAAAGCCAGGGGGCGCTGGACACGATCAACGTGCCGCTGATCTTCGCCGTCGTCTTCGGCCTCTCGATGGACTACGAGGTCTTCCTGATGTCGCGGATCCGCGAGCGCTACCTGCGGCACGGCGACAACGAACGCGCGGTCGCCGAGGGCCTCTCCTCCAGCGCCCGCACGATCTCCTCGGCGGCGCTGATCATGACCGCGGTCTTCGCCGTCTTCGTCCTCACCGGGGTGCCGTCGATCAAAGAGCTGGGCCTGGGCTGCGCGGTCGCGATCGCCCTCGACGCCACCCTCGTGCGCCTGATCCTGGTCCCGGCGGCGATGAAGCTGATGGGAGATTGGAACTGGTGGATGCCCGCCTGGCTGGACCGCGCCCTGCCCGACCTCAGTTTCGAGGGCGGCAGCGAGCCCGAGCCGGTCGAAGCCTGAGCCGTAAGATCGGCCCGTGGCCGATCGTGACATCGCATTTGCCGGTGCGGCCCGCCAGGCGGAGATGGTGCGGGCGGGAGAGGTCTCGCCGACCGAGCTGGTGCGCCTGCACCTGGAGCGGATCGAGCGGCTCGACCCGAGCCTGAACTCCTTCCGGGTCGTGCTCGCCGAGCGGGCGCTGCTGGAAGCAAAGCAGGCGGAGGCACGGCTCGAGGGCGGTGACGAGCGGCCGCTGCTGGGCGTACCGATCGCCCTCAAGGACGAAGTCGACCTGGCGGGGGAGACGACGACGCGCGGCACCGACGCCTTTCCCGATCCCGCCAGCGCCGACTCGGAGATGGTGCGGCGGCTGCGCGAGGCCGGCGCGATCGTGGTCGGCAAGACGCTGCTGCCGGAGCTGGCGATCTGCGGCTTCACCGAGTCGGCGACCTGGGGAGTCAGCCGCAATCCCTGGGATCCGCAGCGCACCCCTGGCGGCTCCAGCGGCGGCAGCGCCGCGGCGGTCGCCGCCGGCCTGGTCCCGATCGCCTCCGCCTCCGACGGCGCCGGCTCGATCCGCATCCCGGCCGCCTGCTGCGGCCTCTTCGGACTCAAGCCCCAGCGCGGCCGGGTCTCGATGGCGCCCCACCTCGAGCACTGGAACGGGCTCTCGGCCAACGGTTGCGTGAGCCGCACCGTGATCGACACGGCACTCTGGCTGGACGTGGTCAGCGGTGGCTCGGAGGAGCCGGGAGCGCCGCCCCCGCCCGAGCGACCGTTCGTCGAGGCGGCGAAGTCGCTCCCCGGCAAGCTGCGAATCGCCTACTCGACCGCGGCGCCGCGGGCACTGGCGCCCGCGACCGTCTCCGCCGAGGCCGAGGCGCCCGTCGCCGAGATGGCGGAGACGCTGCACTCGCTCGGGCACGAGACCGTTGCCCAGGACCCCGACTGGGGATCGATCGGCAACAACTCCGTCCCCCGCTACCTGCGCGGGATCGCCGAAGACGTCGCCCAGGTGCCGCGGCCGGAGCGGCTCGAACGCAGAACCCGCGCCATGGGCAGGCTCGGTGGCCTGATCCCGGACCGCCTCTTCGAGCAGGCCCGCGGCGCCGCGCAGGCGGATGCCGCCCGAGTCAACGCGATCTTCGACTCCCACGACGTCCTGATGACCCCGGTGATGGGTGGCACGGCGCTGCCGGTGCGTCGCTGGGAGGGGCGCGGCGGGCTCTGGACGCTGCTCGGGATGAGCCGCTTCTATCCCTACTGCATCCCCTGGAACCACCTCGGCAACCCGTCGATGGCGGTCCCGGCCGGCTTTGCCGCCGACGGCATGCCGCTCTCGGTCCAGATCGTCGGCCGCCCCGGCGACGAGGCGACCCTGCTCTCCCTCGCCGCCCAGCTCGAGGCCGAGCGGCCCTGGGCCGACAAGCGCCCGCCGATCTCCTGAACTGCGCCTAGCCGGGGAAGACCTTGCGCATCCGCGCCAGCTCGCGGATCGAGCCGCGCGGGCGGATGCGGCGCTGCAGGACCATCTTCAGCTGGTTGGCGTCGGGCTTGCCGGAGGCGACCCAGTCGGCCCAGCTGCTCTCGATCGTCAGGTTGGGGCTCGCCGCCACGCCCGGCTCGGCCCGGGTCGAGCCGTTGTCGATCGTCAGGTGCCAGGGGTCGGCGTCGCTGAACTGCCACTGGTAGACCAGCGGCGAGCCGTTGGCCGCCTTCGGGTTGGCGACGCGGCTGATCACGTCGAAGTAGAGGCGCTGGACCTCCGGCGAAGCGTCCGGCTTGGGGCCGTCGGGGGCGCCGAGGACGCCTGCCATCATCAGCTTCACCTGGTTCTCGGCGATCTCGCGCTCGGAGGCGTTGGGGTCGAAGGGAAAGACGCCGGCCGGCATCTCCTCGGTCGGGTAGCCGATCGTGCGCCAGCGCTGGCGAATCAGCTTGAGGCCGAAGGAGTAGATGTCCTCGAGGCTGAAGCCGTAGCACTCGGTGTACTCGCGGTCCATGTTCGGCGGCTGGAAGACGGCGGGCCCGTAGGGCAGGACCTCGCGCAGCAGCTCGATCACGGCGGCGCGGTTCTCCTCCCAGCCGGGGTGGCCTTCCGCCAGCAGTTCGGAGAGGACCTTGACGCCGAAGCCGATGTGGCGCTGCTCGTCGCGGGAGACGTTGGCCATGCCGGAGCTGAACCCCGGCATCGTCTCTTCGCTGGCGAAGAAGTCCTCGATGAAGTGCTGACCGGGCTGGGCCAGACTGCCCTCGACGATCAGGTGGTAGAGCGTGATCGCCTGCGCGTACTTGGGCACGGAGCGGTCCTTGCGCAATTCCTCGGCCATCACGTCGAGGCGGTCGAAGATGCCGCGGTAGCCCCAGTTGAGCTGGGGCAGGGTGGAGGCGAGGGTCGACTGCAGCGAGTCGCCGCCGACGCCGATCACCTCTTTGAAGAAGCGGTGGAAGAAGACCGAGTGGCGGACCTCGTCGACCTGCTGGGTGGCGAGGAAGTAGGACTGCTCCTCGGTCGGGGCGGCGGTGATGTAGGGGGCGAGGGTGTCGGCGACCCGGTCCTCGCCGTAGAAGAACATCGAGTAGATCCACATCGCCGAGCGCCGCTGGATGTCGCTGAGGGAGTCCCAGCCCGCCTTGTCGCCGGCAAAGTCGATGTCGTAGGCGCTCCAGTTGCCCCCCTCCCAGCGACGGTAGAGATCCTCGTAGGTGACGTTGTCCATCAGGCTCTGGGAAGCGACGCTCATCTCTACTCCTTTTGGTGTTGCATGCCCGGTCGGGGGAGCCTAGCGCGATTCCTGGCTGGCTGGCCAGTCGCGGCCGGCGGGTCGCTCAGGCGGGCTTGGGCGGGACGATCTCGCGCTTGAGGATCTTGCCGGTCGGGCCCTTGGGCAGCTCGTCGAGGAACCAGACCAGGCGCGGGTACTTGTAGGCGGCGATGCGCTCCTTGACGTAGGCGCTGACCTCTGCGGGGTCGAGCTGCTCGCCCTCGTGCGGCACGACCGCCGCGCCGATCTCCTCGCCCCACTGGTCGTGGGGCACGCCGATCACCGCCGCTTCGCGGATTCGCGGGTGCTCGTAGAGCACTTCCTCGACCTCGCGCGGGTAGACGTTGTAGCCGCCGCGGATGATCAGGTCCTTCTTGCGGTCGACGATGTAGAAGTAGCCCTCCTCGTCAACCCGGGCCATGTCGCCGGAGTGGAACCAGCCGCCGCGCATCGCCTCCGCGGTGGCGTCGGGGCGTTGCCAGTAGCCCTTCATGATGTTGTGGCCGCGGATCACGATCTCGCCGACCTCGCCCTGGGCGACCTCGTTGTCGTCCTCGTCGACCACTCGCATCTCGACTCCCTCGAGCGGGGTGCCGATCGAGCCCGGCTTGCGCTCGCGGTCGGGATGGTTGGAGGAGGAGACCGGCGAGGTCTCCGAGAGGCCGTAGCCCTCGAGCACGATTGCCCCGAAGGCCTGCTCGAAGCCGCGCAGTACCTCGACCGGCATCGAGGCGCCGCCGGTGATGCAAGTACGCAGCGAGGAGGTGTCGTAGCGCTCGCGCTCGGGGTGGTGCAGCAGTGCCCCGTACATGGTCGGCACGCCGTAGAAGTGGGTGACGCGGTCGCGCTGCATCGTCGCCAGCGCCTCGCCCGGGTCGAATTTGGGGACCAGGGTGAGGCAGGCGCCGACCATCAGCGAGGCGTTCATGCTGACCGTCTGGCCGAAGGAGTGGAAGAGCGGCAGGCCGCCGAAGACGACGTCGCCGGCGGCGATTTCGGAGGTCGTGCGGGAGGAGACGTCGGCGTTGCGGAGGAGGTTGGCGTGGGTCAGCTCGGCCCCCTTCGGCTTGCCGGTGGTGCCGGAGGTGTAAAGGATCACCGCGGTGTCATCCTCGACGGTGGCGGCCAGGCCGGGCGTCGGCTCGTGCCCTGCCAGCAGCGCCGCGAAGCTCTCCGGCTCGACCTCGATCAGCTCCGAGCCGGCATCCTCGGCGCCGCCGCGGGCCTCATCGGCGAACCCGTGCCAGGCGAGCAGCAGTTTCGCTCCGGAGTCCCCGAGGTAGAAGGCGATCTCGCGCCGCTTCAGCAGCACGTTCATCGGCACCACGACGGCGCCGGCGCGCAGCACGCCGTAGTAGGCGATGGGGAACTGGGGGACGTTGGGCAGCATCACCCCGACCCGGTCCCCCGGCTCCACGCCCTTCTCGCTCAGCAGCGTCGCCACGCGGGCGCTGAGGTCGTCGAGTGCGGCGTAGCTCAGCTCCGCGTCGCCCAGGCGTATCGCAGGCTGGTCGGGCACCTTCGCGGCGCTCTCGGTGACGATCGATGCCAGGTTCATTCCCATCCCGTTCCCGTGCCGGAGTCTAAGCGCAACCCGCTCTCCGCTAGGCTCGGCCGATGGACGACTTGGGGGAGCCGAGCTCCTACCTCGCGGTGAGCAAGGGCGTACCGGTCTACTCGAGCGACGGCGAGAGCCTGGGCCGGGTCGTACGGGTGATGTCGGCGCCCAATCTCGACATGTTCGACGGCATCGTCTTCGACACCACGGCGGGGCCCGGCGGCCACCGCTTCGTCGACGCGCCCGAGGTCGGGCAGATCTACGAGCGCGGGGTGGTGCTGAAGATCGACGCCGCGGAGGCCGCGAAGCTGGGTGCGCCCGAGGCCAACCCCGGCTCGCTCGAGGTCGACCCGGCGGATCTCGTCGGCTCCAAGCGCAGCGGCCTGGGTCGTTTCTGGGATCGCCTCTCGGGCAAGGGCTGAGCTGGCGGCGGGCTCCGGCGGCGGCGGGTAGGATGCCGGCCGTGAGCAGGGGGAAGATTCTGATCGTCTCGTTGTGCGCCGCGCTGGTGCTGGCCGTGGCCGGCTGTGGCAGCAGCAGCGACGACTCCTCGTCGACCCAGTCGGCGAGCACGGAAGCCAAGGGCGGAGGCGCAACCGACTTGAACGAGAAGCCGAAGGTCACGGTCCCCAGCGGAGCGGCGCCGAAGAAGCTCGAAGAGAAGGAAATCGTCGAAGGCAGCGGCGCCGAAGCGAAGGCCGGCGACAAGGTCACCGTCCAGTACGTCGGCGTCGGCTACGACTCGAAGGAAGAATTCGACTCCTCGTGGAGCCGGAACGAACCGTTCAGCTTCACGCTGGGCGGCGGCGAAGTGATCACCGGCTGGGACAAGGGCGTGGCGGGGATGAAGGTCGGCGGCCGCCGCGAGCTGATCATCCCGCCGGGGATGGCCTACGGCCCCGCCGGCTCGCCGCCCGTGATCGGCCCGAACGAAACCCTGATCTTCGTCATAGATCTACTCGCGGTCCACTAGCTTCGCCGGGCGGCGCCAACCGCGATCATCTGGCGTAATGCGTTCGCCGATCGCCGAACGACTTACCGCCCAGGGGCTTTCCGGCACGCCGCTGAAGCGACCGGTGGACGTGGTGGAGCGGCTGCTGGCGGTGCAGGGGCAGGACCCTCGTGGCGCCCGTCTCGCCGTTCGCGCTCGCACCAAGGGCCTCGCTGCGGCTGACGTGGACCGGGCGCTGACCGAGGACCGCTCGCTGCTGATCACCTGGCTCAATCGCGGCACCCTGCACCTGGTGCGCAGCGAGGACTACCCGTGGTTGCACGCGCTGACCACCCCGCCCCTGCAGACCTCCAGCGCGACGCGGCTCTCGCAGGAGGGCGTGACGCCGAAGGCCGCCGAGCGCGGGGTGGAGACGATCGAGCGTGCGCTTGGCGGGGAGGGGCCGCTGACCAGGGCACAGCTGCGCGAGCGGCTCGACTCCGCCGGGGTGCGGACCGAGGGGCAGGCGCTGGTCCACCTGCTCTTCCTGACCACCCTGCGTGGCCTCGTCGTGCGCGGGCCGATGGTGGGCAGGGAGCAGGCCTTCGTCCTGGTTCGCGACTGGCTCGACCCCGCCAGGCCGGTCGATCGCGATGCGGCCCTTGCCGAGCTGGCGCGCCGCTACCTGGTCGGGCACGGCCCGGCCGACGACCGCGATCTCGCCCGCTGGGCGGGCCTGCCGCTACGCGACGCCCGCGCCGGGCTCGGTGCGATCGCGTCCGAGCTGGTAGAGCGCGAGGACGGTCTGGTCGACCTCGCCAAGCGGCCGCCGGCCGAGCCGATCCCGCCACCGCGCCTGCTCGGCGCCTTCGACCCGCTGCTGCTCGGCTGGGTCTCGCGCGAGGACGTCGTCGGCCCGCACAGGATGCTGGTGACGACGAACGGCATCTTCCGTCCCTTCGCCCT
>DATBXZ010000076.1:0-4675 GCA_036513995.1 Solirubrobacterales bacterium
AGCGCTTCTGGGCGATCTGGGCGATCACGATGTTGGTGTTGTCGCCGTCGGTGGAGGCGATGAAAGCGTCGGCGCGCTCGATGCCGGCGGCGACCAGCGCCTCGGTCTCGAGCCCGGCCCCGACCGTGAACTGGCCGCCGAGGTCCTCCCAGCTCTTCTCCAGCCCGACCTCGAGCCGCGCGTGGGACTCGGGGTCCTCGTCGAGGCAAGAGACTTCGTGTCCCTCGCGAAGCATCGCCCGGGCGACTGAGGAGCCGACACGGCCGCAGCCGACGATCAGAATCAACATTGCCCGGATACTAGTCCGCGGCGGCGGCCCCAGGCGCCAGCTCCGGCGCGGCTTCGGGCGGAGCGGTCAGCAGGACCCGGCACGGCGCTTTCTTGAGCACGTACTCGGTGGCGGCGCCGATCTCGGCCGGCTTGGCGGCGCCGATGCCGCCGATCTTGGCGCCGCCGCGGATCTTCGAGGGCGGCTCGCCGCCGATCACGATCGCCTCGGCACCGCTGCGGCGCGCCGCCTCGAGGATGCCGGCGCCGACCTTGCGGGCGCGGATCACCTCGGTGCTGACGCCGACGTCCTCGTACTCCTCGCCGACCTCGCGGGCGCGGCTCAGCGCCCGCCGCGCCTCCTCCTCGCGCTCGGGCGGCAGCGGTGCGTCCAGCGGCAGGGTCAGCGGCACCTCGATCACGTAGATCAAGTCGAGCCGGGCATCTTCCTCGTCCTTGGCGGACTCCGCCTGCTCGGCGGCGGCGAGGCGGCCGGCGGTGGCGACGATGTCGTCGTCGAGCTTGCTGCCGAAGACGGGGACGAGGATGTTGCGGAACTCGACCTCGGGCACCTGCTTGGTCAGCGCGTGCTCGGGGACCGAGACCCGCTTGGTCAGCGTCGTCCCCTCGAAGCCCTTGCGGTAGACGACGTAGAAGAGCAGGCCGAAGGCCATCCAGCCGCCGCCGACCAGACGGGCGATGTCGTGGTAGACGAGGACGCTGACGAAGGCCAGCCCGCTGAGGATCGCGGCGACGATCGCCGGCAGCGGCAGCTCGGCGCCGCGCCAGGGGATCCCGAGCGGGATCCGGAAGGGCCGTTGCCGCTCCGGGTCCTTGACCCGTAGGCGGATGATCGAGAGGTGGGCGATCGTGATCGCCAGGGTCGCGCCGAAGGCGTAGATCCCGGCCAAGAGCTTGACGTTGGTCGGGATCACCAGGCCGAGGGCGATCACGCCGCTGATCGCGATCGCCACATAGGGGGTCGCCTTGCGCCGCTCCAGCTTGCCCAGCCAGCTGGGAATCTGGCGGTTGATCGCCAGCGTGTAGATGTGGCGGGAGACGCCCAGCATCGAGGTGTTGGCAGCCCAGAAGAGGACCGGGGCGGCGATCAGCGCCACCATCCAGCGCATCGATTCGGCGACCCAGTGCGGGTGGAAGGCGGAGACGACGCCCAGCACGGGGTCCTTCACGTACTGGCTGCCGAGCGCCGTTTCCGGCCCATGCGGTCCGGCCACCACCGGGACCGCCATCAGCGCGATCGCGGCCATCCCGGCGTAGACCAGCGGCACCGCGATCGCTCCCAGCGAGGCGATCCGTTTGAGGTCGCGGCGGTCGACATCGATGTCCGGGGCGAGGTCGGAGGCGGCCTCGATCCCGGCGTAGGCCAGCATCGCCACCACGGCGGCGTAGACGATGTCCTTGAAGCTGGGGTTGGAGAAGAGATGGAGCTGTTCGGTCAGACGGTCGGGATGGAGGACGACGAGGGCGCCGACGGCGATCACCGCCAGCTGCAGGCCGAGGTCGGCCAGGGCCAGCAGCGCCAGCGAGCGGCCGCGCTCGCGGCCGGTGACGTTGAAGACGTTGAGGACGCAGGCCGAGGCGATCACGAGCGCGGCGACGCCGATTTCCCAGCCCGGCTCGTCGAAACCGCCCCAGATCGGCTCCAGGTAGTGGGGCACCGAGATCGCCGCCAGGGCGATCACGATCAGGTAGTCGATCAGGATCGCCCAGCCGGCGATGAAGGCGATCAGCTCGTTGAAGGCGTGGCGGGCGAAGGTCGAGGAGCCGCCGCGCTCGCGGAACATCGCCCCGCCCTCGACGTAGCTGAGCGTGGTCAGGCCGAAGAGCAGCCCCGAGGCGAGGAAGATCAGCGGCGTCAGGCCGAGGCCGCGGTCGGCGACGACGCCGAGCGCGAAGTAGATCGAGAAGCCGACCGCCGAGTAGGCGGCAGCGAACAGCCAGGGCACGCCGAGGCCGCGCTTGAGCAGCGGGTCCGCCTGCCGCCCCGGCGGCGGCTTGCCGGGCTCGCTCATCGCTCCATCCCCGTCATCGCTCCATCCGCCTGGCGACCCAGAGCCGGCCGGCGCCGACGGCGAGGAAGGCGACGCCCATCAGCACCCCGACCGAGGCGGGACCGCCACCGTTGACCAGCGTCACCGCCAACACGATCAGGCCGACGGCGACGAAGGTCAGCGAGAACACCGTCACCGCCCCCTTGTAGACGCGCTCGCCGCGCGGCCCGCCGGCGCTCACTCGGCGGCCTCGACCAGCACCGGCGCCGGGCCCGCGATCGGGTTGCCGGTCGGGTCGGAGACGACGATGACGCGACAGGGGCGCTCGCCGAGCACGGTCTGCAGGGTCTTGTCGTAGAGCGGCACTCCGGCCCGGTAGCGCAGGCCGATCACGATCGCCGCCGCCTTGATCAGCTCCGCCTCCTCGGAGATCGAGTAGCCGGCCTGGCCGGGCCGGACCCGGGCGACGTGGCCGGTGACGCGCTGGCCGCCGATCAGCCTCGCCTCCTCGATCATCCGCTGCGCGGCCGCTTCCTGCTCGACCATCTCCGCGTTCAGCGGCAGGTTGGTGGGAACGGTCAGCATCGAGTGGACGTGGATCCCGCGGCGGCGCTTGGAGGCGAGCTTGATCGCCGTCGCGACCATCTCCGGCGAGAACGATTCGTCGTCCTCGAAGCCAACCAGGACGCTGCGGTACTCGACCTCCTCGACCCCCAGCGGCTCCGGCGTGACCACCTTGACCGTCTCCGTCAGCGGCAGCTTCTGGTTGCGGCGGTAGAGCACGTAGACGACGATCCCGAGCGCCATCCAGCCGGTGCCGACGATCAGCGTGCGCGGGTTCAGCGCCATCACCACGATCCAGGCGGCGAAGGTGCCGAGGCCGCCCAGCACCGCCACCATCGGCACGTCGAAGCCGAAGGCGCGAACGTTCAGCGGCGCCTTCCAGGAGCGCTCGACGTCCGCCTGCTTTCGACGCAGCTGGATCAGCGCGACGTGGGCGATCGTGAACGAGAGCATCGCCCCGAACGAGTACATCGTCGCCAGGAAGTCGGTCTTGCCGGGCAGCAGGGTGACGATCGCGATCGCGGCGAAGATCAGGATCGCGATGTAGGGGGTGCGGTACTTCGGGTGGACCTGGCGCAGTGCCTCCGGCAGCTGCCGGTGCTGGCCCATCGAGTAGGTGAGGCGGGAGACGCCGATCAGGCCGGCGTTGGTGGCGATCAGCAGGATCACGGCCGCCAGCACGCCGACGTAGTAGCGGAGGATTTCGGTCGGGACCGAGGAGAGCCCGAGGTTCTCGACGATGCCGAGGATCGGATCGTCGGCGAAGGTGCTGCCGAGGGCGGTGGTGTAGTGGCCGGCGGCGTTGAGGGTGACCGGCATCGCCGAGAGGGCGACGATCGGGATCAGCAGATAGAGGCCGAGCACGGCGGCGACGACTAGCCCGACGCTGCGGGGGATCGTGCGAGCCGCGTCCTTGGCCTCCTCGGCCATGTTGGAGATCGTCTCGATCCCGGTGTAGGCGATCATCCCGACCGCGATCCCGAGCGCGAAGTCGCTCCAGGTCGGGGCGACGCCGAGGTGGACGTTGTCGACCAGGACCTGCGGGCTGAGGACGAGGACGATGCCGATCCCGACCAGGACGACCTGGGTGGCGAGGTCGGCGATGGCGAGGATCAGGTTCAGTTTCGCCGACTCCTCGGTACCGCGGATGTTGATCAGCGCGAGGCCGACGATCAGTGCCGCGCCGCCGATGATGTCGCCGGGGCTGTCGCCCAGCCAGGGCCAGAAGACAGCCAGGTAGTGGGGCACGAAGAAGGCCGAGATCGCGACCGTGATCGTGTAGTTGAGCATCTGCCCCCAGGCGGCGATGAAGCTGACCATCTCGTTGAAGGCGTGGCGGGCGAAGCTGGAGGAGCCGCCGGCCTCCGGGTAGATCACGGTCGCCTCGGCGTAGGTGGCGGCGGTGAAGGCGAAGATCACCCCGGAGATGACGAAGGCGACCGGGGTCAGGCCGAGCGCGAAGGCGGCGGTGACGCCGAGCGCGTAGTAGATCGAGGAGCCGACGTTGCCGTAGGCGGCGGAGAACAGGGCGCCGACGCCATGGACGCGGCTCAGCGATTCGTCTCTGGGGATTCGCTGGGCCATCTAGAAGCTGCTGGAACCGGTCACTCAGTCCGAATATACGGACGTTGCCGGTGCTCTCCGCACGTGGGCCCGGGTCAGGTCCGCCGGCGCGGCGCAGCCGCAGAGCGCCAGAGCCAGCTCCAGCTCGTCGCGGAGCAGTCCCAGCACCCGGCCGACGCCCTCCGAGCCGGCGGCGGCGAGGCCCCAGATCGCCGGCCGGCCGATCAGCACCGCGTCGGCGCCGAGGGCCAGCGCGATCGCGATGTCGA
>DATBXZ010000077.1:0-3525 GCA_036513995.1 Solirubrobacterales bacterium
GGAGCGGGCCGTCCACGCGGTCGAGCACGAGCTCTACCCGGAGGCGATCCGCATGATCGCGGAGGGCCGGGTTAGGATCGACGCCGACGACCCTCGCAAGGTCGCGATCGATGACTGAGGCAGCCGCCGACACCCGTGAGCAGAGCGCCGGCGACGGCGCGATCCGCGTGCGCCGGGCACTGATCTCGGTCTCCGACAAGACCGGGGTCGCCGACTTCGCCAAGAGCCTGGCCGCGCTCGGAGTCGAGATCCTCTCCACCGGCGGCACCGCCAGCGCCCTGCGCGAGGCCGGCCTCGAGGTCACCGACGTCTCCGAGTTCACCGGCCAGGAGGAGATCCTCGACGGTCGCGTGAAGACGCTGCACCCGCGGCTGCACGCGGCGCTGCTGGCGCGGCGCGAGGACCCCGAGCACATGGCGACGCTGGAGCGCGAGGGGATCGAGCCAATCGACGTGGTCTGCGTCAACCTCTACCCCTTCGAGCAGACCGTCTCCGGGCACGACGTCGCGCCCGAGGTGGCGATCGAGAACATCGACATCGGCGGGCCGACGATGATCCGCGCCGCCGCCAAGAACCACGAGAGCGTCGCCGTGGTCGTCAAGCCCGAGTCCTACGACGCGGTCTGCGCCGAGCTGGAGGAGTCCGGCGGCGAGGTCTCGGCCTCGACCCGGCACTGGCTGGCCAACGAGGCCTTCGCCCAGACCGCCCGCTACGACGCCGCGATCAGCCGCTGGTTCTCGATGTCCTACGAGGACTTCCCCGAACACCTGGCGATCGCCTACGAGAAGGTGCTCGACCTCTCCTACGGCGAGAACCCGCACCAGCGCGCCGCCCTCTACGCCGACGCCGGCGCCCGCAGCCACATCCTCTCACGGGTCTCGAAGCTGCACGGCAAGGCGCTCTCCTTCAACAACGTGCTCGACCTCGACTCGGCCCGCAGCCTGGTCGACGACTTCGAGCAGCCGGCCTGCGTGATCGTCAAGCACAACAACCCCTGCGGGGTGGCGATCGGCGCCGACGCGCTCGAGGCCTACCTGAAGGCGCTGGCCTGCGACCCGGTCTCCGCCTACGGCGGCGTGATCGCCCTCAACCGCCCGGTCGGGCGCGAGCTGGCCGAGGAGCTGCACAAGAACTTCGTCGAGGTGCTGAGCGCGCCCGGCTTCGAGGACGGGGCGCTGGAGGTGCTGCAGCAGAAGGAGGCGATCCGGATCCTCTGCGAGGAGGAGCGGCGCCAGGCCGACCCCGCCGAGCGCGACCTCAAGCGAGTCCACGGCGGCCTGCTGATCCAGGACCGCGACGGCGACCCCGAGCCGCGCCAGATGATGGAGGTGGTGACGAAGACACAGCCGAGCGAGGAGCAGTGGCAGGACATGCTCTTCGCCTGGACCGTCTGCCGCCGCGTCCGCTCCAACGCGATCGTGATCGCCAAGGACGGCGCCACCCTCGGCATCGGCGCCGGCCAGATGTCCCGGGTCGACTCCGTCCGGCTCGCGGTCGAGAAGTGCCGCGACGCTCGCGGCGAGGACGCCGACTCCCTCCTCGCCGGCTCCGCCGTCGCCTCCGACGCCTTCTTCCCCTTCGCCGACGGCCCCGAGCTGGCGATCCAGGCGGGCTCCAACACCGTGATCCAGCCCGGCGGCTCCAAACGCGACGGCGAGGTCATCGCCGCCTGCGACGAGGGCGGCGTGGCGATGGTCTTCACCAAGCACCGCCACTTCCGGCACTAGCCGGCCTAGGCGCCGGCCAGCTGCTTCTGCCGCTCGCTGGCGCGGCGCACGTGGTCGCAGACTTCGTCGGGGGTGTCGGCGGTGACCAGCAGCTCTTTGTCGCCGGGACCGATCATGCCGTCGTCCTCGAGCGAGTCGTCGATCCAGTCGAGCAGGGGCTTCCAGTGGGCGGAGTCGACGAGGATCGTCGGGAAGTGCTTGATCCGGTGGGTCTGGATCAGGGTCAGGCTCTCGAACATCTCGTCGAGGGTGCCGAAGCCGCCGGGCATGATCACGAAGGCGCGGGCGTAGCGGACGAACATCAGCTTGCGGGCGAAGAAGTAGTGGAAGTCGAGGCTGCGGTCCAGATAGGGGTTGGCGTGCTGCTCGTGCGGGAGCTCGATGTTGAGCCCGACCGAGAGGCCGCCGGCCTCACTGGCACCGCGGTTGGCCGCCTCCATCAGGCCGGGGCCGCCGCCGGTGATCACCGTGAAGCCGTGGCCGGCGAGGCAGGCGGCGGTCTCGCGACAGAGCTCGTACCAGCGGTGGCCCTCTGGAACCCGCGCCGAGCCGAAGATGGAGACGCCGTCGTCGATGTCGCGGAGCGCGTCGAAGCCGCGCTCGACCTCGTCGTGGATCCGCTGCAGCCGGACGTCGTCTTCGGCCTCGACGTCAGCGGGGACGCGGAGCAGGTGCTCGTCGCGCTTGGCCCCGGTGCCGGGGACCCGGCGCGCGTTGTCGTCCACGGTCAAGTGCCCCCGGCGGGACTCGAACCCGCGACGCGCGGCTTAAAAGGCCACCGCTCTAACCAGCTGAGCTACAGGGGCGAGGTGCCCCATGGTAGATGGGCTTCGGGTGCGGCGTTGAGAGGCCGGCGCTAGGAGAGGTCCGGGAGGCCCTGGTAGGGGGTCGAGGCCTCGGCGTGGGTGCGCTGGGGGATGCGGCCGGCGGCGACGGCGGCGCTCAGGGCCCGCGCCATCGCGGTTGGGTCCTCGGCGCCGAAGATGGCGCTGGCGGCCATCACCCCGGAGCAGCCCAACTCCATCGCCAGGGCAGCATCGGAGGCGGTGCCGATGCCGGCGTCGAGAACGACCGGGACGGAGGCGCGCTCGGCGATGATCGCGACGTTGTAGGGGTTGCGGATGCCGGCACCGGAGCCGATCGGCGAGCCCAGCGGCATCACCGCGGCGCAGCCGGCCTCCTCGAGGCGACGGGCGGGGACCGGGTCGTCGTTGGTGTAGGGAAGGACGGTGAAGCCATCGGCCACCAGCTGTTCGGCGGCGTCCAGCAGCTCCACCGCGTCGGGGTAGAGGGTGCGGTCGTCGCCGATCACCTCGAGCTTGACCCAGTCCGTCTGGAAGGCCTCGCGGGCGAGCTTGGCGGTGCGGACCGCGTCGCGGGCGGTGAAGCAGCCGGCGGTGTTGGGCAGCACGAAGAGGCCGAGGCGATCGATCACCTCCAGCACCGAGCCCTCGGCGGCGGGGTCGATGCGGCGCAGGGCGACGGTGACGATCTCGGTCCCGGCCGCGCTCAGCGCCGCCTCCATCTGCTCCAGCGAGCGGAAGCCGCCGGTGCCGGCGATCAGGCGCGAGGACCACCGGCGCCCGCCCAGCTCCCAGGTCTCGGCGCCGCCTTGGATCGCGGCGAGGACCTCGACGCTCTGGCCCTCGCGCAGCGCCGTCGCCTCCCACTCGCCGCGCGGAACGACCTCGCCGTCGAGGGCGACCGCGACGCCGCGTGCCTCGCCGTCGGTGCCGCTCGCCGCGACCGCGTCGGCCAGGCTCGCGCCCTCGGCCAGCTCGCGAGGCTTGCCGTTCAA
>DATBXZ010000078.1:0-5246 GCA_036513995.1 Solirubrobacterales bacterium
CGCCACCGCCCCCATCCGCCAGCAGGCAAGCAGCGTCAACACCCACTCGACGCGGTTCCCGGCCAACGTCATCACCACATCCCCGCGTTTCACCCCCCGCGCCGCAAACGCCCCAGAGAGCCCTGCCGAGCAGGCAATCAATTCGCCGAAATGCCAATCCCGCCGGTTCGCCTCGCTATCGACAGCCACGATCCCCAGCCGCGAAGCCGGCGACCGCTCCATCAAGTCCTCGATCACATTCACGAGGCAGGAGTCTGCCTTACGAGGGAAGGGTCGGGAGGGACCCCCCGACCCTTCCTGCCTACCTCAATTCAGAGGAGCTCTTGCCGAGCAGCTGGCGGGCCACGATCAGCAACTGGATCTGCTGGGTCCCCTCGAAGATGTCGAGGATCTTCGCGTCCCGCGCCCACTTCTCGAGCAGGTCGTTCTCGCCGTATCCGACGCTGCCGCAGAGCTCGACGCAGCCGAGCGAGACGTCGACGCAGGTGCGCCCCGCCTTGGCCTTGGCCATCGAGGCCTGCAGCGAGTTCGGCTTGCCGTTGTCTGCCATCCAGGCCGCCTGCAGGGTCAGCAGCCAGGCGGCCTCGTAGTCGGCCTCCATCTCCAGGAAGCGCGCCGCGGCGGCGTGCTGGGAGAGGGCGGGGACCGAGTAGTCGACCTCGACTCCGGCCTGCTTGAGGCGTACCCGCGTCTCTTCCAGCGAGGCGCGGGCGACGCCGACCGCCATCGCCGCGACCAGCGGCCGCGTGTTGTCGAAGGTCTGCATCGCCCCGGCGAAGCCCTCCTTGACGGTTACCTCGGGGCTGCCGAGCAGCGCCTCTTTCGGCACCCGGCAGTCCTGCAGGGTGAAGTTGGCGGTGTCGGAGGCACGGATCCCGAGCTTGTGCTCGAGCCGGTCCAGCTTCAGCCCGGGGTTGTCGCGCTCGACGATGAACGACTTGATCGCCGCCCGGCCGGCGGCGCGGTCGAGCGTCGCCCAGACCACGATCAGGTCGGCGCGGTCGCCCGAGGTGACGAAGATCTTCTCGCCGTTGAGGACGTACTCGTCGCCGTCCAGCTCCGCCGTGGTGCGGATCGCGGCCGAGTCGGAGCCGGCTTCCGGCTCAGTGATCGCCATCGCCGCCCACTTGCCGCCGTACTGCTCCAGCTGCTGCTCGGTCGCCACCGAGGCGATCGCGGAGTTGCCGAGGCCCTGGCGCGGCATCGAGAGCAGCAGGCCGACGTCGCCCCAGCAGAGCTCGATGATGCCGAGCACGGTCGAGAGGTTGGAGCCGTTGCGGTTCCCGGCGTCGCCGTCGCTCTCCTCGCGACGGACCCCAGCGGCACCGGCGCCGCCGATGTCGGAGCCCTCGTTCATGCCGTCGATCAGCGACGCCAGCATGTCGAGCTCCTTCGGGTAGGAGTGCTCGGCCTCGTCGTACTTGCGCGAGATCGGCCGGAAGACCTCGGTCGCGACCTGGTTGGCCTGGTTGGCCAGGGGCTTGAACTTCTTGGGAATCTCGAGGTTGATCATCGTTGCCTTTCGCTTCGAGTCTCGGCGGTCGCCTAGACGAGCAGGGCGCCCTCCATCACGCCCGCCGCTCGCAGGTCTCGGTACCAGCGCTCGACCGGGTGCTCCTTGACGAAGCCGTGGCCGCCGAGCAGTTGCACTCCCTGAGAGCCGATCTCCATGCCCTTGACCGCGCAGAGCCGCCTCGCGATCGCCGCCTCGCGGGCGAACTTCTCGCCGCGGTCGGCGCGGCTGGCCGCCCGGTAGGTGGCTAGCCGCATCCCTTCGCTCTCGATGCCGATGTCGGAGACCGCGAAGGCGACGCCCTGGCGGTTGGAGATCGGTTCGCCGAAGGCCTGGCGGTCGTTGACGTAGGGGATCACGTAGTCGAGCACGGCCTGGGCGGCGCCGGTCGCGAGGCCACACCAGGCGATGCGGGCGCGATCGATGCAGTCGACGTAGTCCTTCGCCTTGAAGCCGTCCTCGCCGAGCAGGGCGCTCGCCGGCACTTTCACGTTCTCGATCAGCAGGCGGCCGGTGGCGGCGGGGCGCAGGCCCATCGCCGGCTCGGCTTCGACCGAGAGCCCCTTGGCGCCAGACTCGACCACGAACAGAGCCGGGCCGATGTCCTCGGCCTCGGCCGCGATCACGAACAGCTCGCAGTCCTTGGCCCGGGCCAGCAGCGACTTGGTCCCCTTCAGGACCCACTCCTCGCCTTTCTTCTTGGCCGTGGTCTGCGGCTTCAGCGGGTCGAACAGCGGCTGCGGCTCGAGGATCGCCAGGGCCGCGGCGGGGACGTCCTCGCCGGTGAAGGCCGGTAGATAGGTGGCCTCCTGCTCGGCGCTGCCCCAGAGGCCGATCGCGGTGGCGACGGCGCCGGGGGCGAGGGCGGCGTAGGCGATTCCCATGTCGCCGTGGGCGAGCGCCTCGCCGATCAGGACGCTGGTGACGGCCGACTGCTCGTGCATGACACCGCCGAGCTCCTCCGGGACGCCGAGCATGTTGACCCCGAGCTCGGTGGCTTCGGCCAGCAGCTCCACCGGGGTCTCGCAGGCGTCGTCGGCGTCGTGGGCGGCGGGGCGGACCTTCGCCTCGGCGAAGGCGCGGCCACCCTCCTGGAACATCTGCTGCTCGTCGTCGGGGCCGAGGTCGAAGAGGCCTGCCGACTTGCCTTTTTTCTGTCGCGCCGGTTTCCCCAGCTGCTGCGCCGCCTTGAAGGTGCGGCCGGCGGCGGTCGCCGAGCGGAAGCCGTTCTTGGTGCCCTGGAAGAGAGCGCGCTCGACCTGCTTGCGGATGCGGATGCGATCGAGCAGGTCGGAGCCGGCGAGGCGGTTGAGCTGCCGCAGGCCGAAGCCCATGCCGCGCTCGGCGACGCCGGCGCTCTTCTCGCTGTCGGTGGTGGTCGTCACTTCTTCCTCCCGGTCTTGGCTTTGGAGTTGGGCTCGAGCGGCGTCACGCGGCCGTCGAGATGAGGGGTCTGGCGCTTGGCATCACGCACGGCGAAGGCCAGCTTGGCCCCGCCCTCCGCGGCACTGGCGAACTCGACGCGGGCGGGCAGCAGGATCGGCTTGCGGAAGCGCACATCGACGGAGAAGCCGTCGGGCAGGCGGCTGTCGAGCGCGGCCAGGCAGCGGGCCTTGGTCCACATCCCATGGGCGATCGCGCCGGGGAAGCCGAGCGGCTTCGCGGCCAGCGAGTGCATGTGGATCGGGTTGCGGTCGCCGGAGACGGCGGCGTAGCGGCGGCCGAGGTCGCCGCCGAGCTTCCACTCGGCGCTGGCGGGCGTGTCGGCGGGGAGTGCGGCGAAGGCCTCGCGGCTCGCCTTCGCGTCGCCCTTGCCGCGGCGCAGCATCGTGCTGGTGCTCTCCCAGACCAGCTCGTCCCCGACCGTGATCTCGGTCAGCAACGAGAACGTCTGGCCTTTGGAATGGGGTGCCAGCTTGGTCGGGCGGACGCGGATCGCCAGCTCCTCGCCGGCCCCGATCCGGCGCTGCTGCTCGATCCGGTTCTCGACGTGGACCAGGCCGACGGCGCCGAACGGGAAGGCGCCATCTGCCATCACCGCCATCTGCAGCGGGAAGGCGAGCACGTGCGGGTAGGTGACCGGAAGGCTGTCGCGCAGGGCAAAGCCGCAGGCCTTGGCGTAGGCGGCGACCGCGGCCGGGTCGGCGACGACGCTCTCCAGCTTCAGGTCGAGGTCGGGGATCTCGCCGCCACCGCCGGGGACGAACGGCAGCAACGAGGCGCCCGGGACCAGCGGCGCCGCGGCGCGAGCGTAGAGCGGCAGGATGCTGGGGGAGCTGTCGAGGGTGCGGGTTGCCACCTCAGGCCCCCAGCAGGCTCTGGCCGCAGACGCGGACGGTGTTGCCGTTGACGCCGGTCGAGGCGGGGCTGGCGAACCAGGCGATCGTCTCGGCGACGTCGACCGGCAGCCCGCCCTGGCTGAGGCTGCTGAGCCGCCGGCCGGCTTCGCGCGGGCCGATCGGCATCGCTCCCGTCATCTTCGTCTCGATGAAGCCGGGGGCGACGGCGTTGATCGTCGCCTGGCGCTTGGCCAGCTCGGGGGCCAGCGATTCGACCATCCCGATCACGCCCGCCTTGGAGGCGGCGTAATTGGTCTGGCCGGAGTTGCCGGCGATCCCCGACATCGAGGAGACGCAGACGATCCGGCCGTTGAGGTTGAGCCGTTTGCCGTCGAGCAGGGCGTCGTTGATGCGCTCCTCGCTGGAGAGGTTGATCTCCATCAACTGGGCCCAGCGCTCTTCCGGCATCTTCGCGATCGTGCGGTCCTTGGTCACGCCGGCGTTGTGGACGACGACGTCGACGCCGCCTTTGGCGAAGTGCGAGGCGATTCGCTCCGGCGCGTCCTCGGCGGTGATGTCGAGGCCGAGCGCCTCGCCGTCGATGGCGCCGGTAACGGCGCGCAGGTCGTCGGCGGCCTGCGGGACGTCGAGGCCGACGACCTTGGCGCCGTCGCGAGCCAGGGTCGCGGCGATCGCGGCACCGATGCCGCGGGAGGCGCCGGTGACCAGCGCCACCTTGCCCTCGAGCGGACGCTCCCAGTCGATCTCGGGGACCGGCGCGACGCCTTTGGCGACACGGATGACCTGGCCGGAGACGTAGGCCGAGCGCGGCGAGAGCAGGAAGCGCAGGGTCGAGTCGAGCTCGTCCTCGGCGCCCTTGGCGACGTAGACGAGCTGGGCGGTCGATCCCTTGCCGCCGATCTCCTTGGCCAGCGAGCGGGTGAAGCCCTCCAGCGCCCGCTGGGCGGTGTGGGCGCGAGCGGAGCCGGCCGCGGCCGGCGGAGTGCCGACGACGACGGCGCGGCCACTGCGCTGCAGGCGACCGACCGCCGGGTAGAAGAAGCGCTGCAGCTCGACCAGCTCGGTCGAGTCGGCGATCCCGGTGGCGTCGAAGACCAGCGCCTTCGCCTTGCCCTCGGTTCCGGCCCGTTCGGCCTTGATCCGGTCGAGGAAGCCCGGCAGGTACCTCTCCAGGCGCCCGCCGGGGGCGGCGCCGCCGAGGACCGGCCCCGACACGACCGGGGCGCCCTCCTCGTAGCGGTCGAGGCTGACCGGCTGCGGCAGCCCCAGCTGCTTGGCGATCGTCGAGACGACGGGCGCGTTGACCACCTGCGAGTAACGGTCGCTCACTTGCTGCCTCCGGCGCTCTCGAGGATGGCGACGACGCCCTGGCCGCCGGCGGCGCAGATGCTGACCACGCCGCGGCCCCTGCCGTCTTCGTGAAGTTGCTTGGC
>DATBXZ010000079.1:0-8620 GCA_036513995.1 Solirubrobacterales bacterium
GAGGCCACCGAGGCCGGCCAGGGCGACCCCAACGCCCAGCGCGGTCGGATTCTGGCCGACGATGCCGACGATCAGCGAGACGATGCCGCCGAGAATGACGAGCTCGGCCAGCGGGAAGTTCCCCCAAGGAGCCGGGGGTCGATCGTCCGGCGTGGCGACCCGGCGGGCCGGCTTCGGGGCCTCGGCCGGCTGCTTCTCAGCCGCTGCCTGCCGCGGTCGCTTTCCCTTGCGCTTCTTGCTCAACGGCCGCAAGCCGCCCGGCTAACGGGCATCCCGACGAGACCTTGACCCGCCACCACCCCATCAACATCCCGATCGGGCCGAGCCGGGGGCGCGAGTGCCAGTGGCCGCAGCCGGGCAGGCCGAGGTCGGCCCGGCTCACCTGCACCCACTTGAAGTCCGCCGGTGAGGCAAGCATCCGGCGCACCAGCTCGTGGTTGGCGGTCTCGACCCGGGCGCGCTCGCGCAGGGTCAGCCGCGCGTCGGCGACCCGCTCGGCGAGGTCGTCGCGCAGCTGCTCGAGCTCGCCCAGGCCGAGGACCCGGGGCTCGGCGGCGGTCGCGCCGACGCGGTGGCCGATCTCGACTCGACCGAAGGCCTCGGCGAAGAGGCCGGCGAGCTCACGCTCGAGATGGCCGACCTGACGCCGCAGCTCGACCCGGGCGAGGCGCTCGTCGACCTCGACATGGAGCCCGTTCAGGCTGTCTCTTGCGAGCAGATCTTGCATCGGCCTGGCTACGAGTGTAGATCACCACCCGGGCACGGCAAGCCAGAAATCGGTTAAGGGCGCGCTCAGGAGCCGGCGGCCCCGACCGTGGCCGCGGCCATCCAGAGGGCCTCGGAGACGGCGATCTGCGGAACCCCCTTGACCTGGACGGCGACGATCGTCAGGCGCTTGCTGTCCGGCTCGATCCCGCGTCCCTCCCCCGTGGTCCCGAACAAGAGCCCGACCGGCCCCTGCTCATCGGCGATCGCCAGCGTTCCCTGCGCGAGCTCGCCGGGGCGACCCGGCAGCGACTCCCCCGGCGCCGAATCGCGGATGCAGAGGTCGCCATCGAGCCGGTCGGCGTCGAAGGCGATGAGGGCGACGCCGGTCTCGACGATCGCCACGGTCAGCGCGTCCGCCGGCAGCCCCTCGCTCTTGAAGGCGCCGTCGCGGAGGCGATCGAAGGCGAGCTGCTCGACCGGCGTGCGCGTGCGGTCGGGGTCGAGGCCAATCTGGCGGTAGAAGACGCGGTAGGCCCAGGGGATCGGCCGTTCGCGCATGTGGATCGCCTGGGCGCCGTAGAAGCGATCGGAGAGATCGCGCAGGCGGCGCCGGACCGGCTCGGGACTGCGGCCGGGGCGAACGTCGACCTCGACCCAGGCGATCCCGAGCCCTGGGAACTCGGCAGCGAGATCGGGCGCAACCCAGCCCTGTCGGGGGGCGGGGTCCCAGTCCAACCGCGACTCGGCGGCGTCGGAGTCCATCAATCTCCTGCCGCCGCCCTGGTCGCATCCAGCAGTCGCTCGACGCGATCGGCCAACCCTGGAACGGTGAGGTCTCCGATGCTGGCGCTCTGCAGCGTGCCGCCGGGGAAGGCGTAGGCGAAGGTCGGGCAACCGCCGACCTTGTAGAGGCTGGCGACGGCACCGTCGCGGTCGTAGCCGACCGGCATCTTCCAGCCGTGCTGGCGGACCAGTTCGCGAACCGTGTCGCGGTCGTCGCGCACGTCCAGCGAGAGGAAGTTCACCCGACCACGGTAGCGCCGGTAGACGCTGTCGACGACGTCCTGCTGGTCGGCGCAGTCGCCGCCCTTGGTGAACCAGAACGAGATCACCAGGGGCCGGTCGAAGAGGTCGCAGACGCGGATCGCTCCGGCGGTGCGGATCCGGCAGGCAGGGACGCGGTGGGCGTCTCCGGGACAGGGGACGGCGGCGCTTTCGCAGTCGTCCTGGGCGACGTTGGCGTCGCCTTCGAGCTGGCCGGCGGCGGCGGGCACGGCGAACTCCGGCAGCGGCCAGCGCGGTGGCTGGCGGTCGAGCCCGAGCGTCCCCTCGCCGCCACCGCTGCTCAGGGTCTGGATCGTGGCGACGACGATCACGGCGAGGAAGATCAGCCCGACGATCATCGAGTAGCGGTCTCTCATCGCTCCTCGACCCAGGTCAGCGTGGCCGGCAGCACGATCATCACGCCGAGCAGGGCGACGGCGAGGTCGATCACGGTGACGAAGCCGAAGTCGCGCAGCATCTGGATGTCGCTGGCGATCAGGACCGCGAAACCGGCGATCGCGGTCGCCCCCGAGGCGAGCACCGCCGCGCCGGTGCGGCCATAGGCCCGCCGCAACGCCTCCTCCACCCCGCGGCCGCCGCCACGCTCCTCGTGGAAGCGACCGGCGAGGATCACCGCGAACTCGGTCGCGATCGCGATCGTCAGCGCCCCCAGCGCCGCCGACATCGGGTTGAGCGGGATCCCGCTCAACCAGAGGACCAGCGAGGCCCAGCCGGTCGCCAGCAGCGTCGGCACCAGCGGCACCAGGGCCCGGGCGGGCGAGCGGTAGACGACGAGCAGCACCAGGGCAACGGCCAGCAGGCCGGCGAGGGTGAGCCAGTAGCGGCTGGCCGCCAGGTCGGCGGCCGATTCGGCGGCGATCACCGGCAGTCCGGCCAGATGCACCTCGACCCCCGCGGGCGGACCACCAGGGCTGCCGACTTCGCCGATCTCCCCGCGCACCCGGTCGATCAGCGCCTGCTGGTCCGCCAGCGACTGGGCGCGGATGCCGAAGGAGAGCAGTGCCTGCCGGCCGACTTCGCCGGTCCGCGGATCGATCGGCGCCACCTGGCGCAGGGCGTACGGGGACAGCGCCGTCAGCGTTTCGTCGATGCCCCGGCGGGTGAGCTTGCCACCGCCGCGGGTGAGGAAATCCGAGAGCGCCGGTCCGGGGCAGACGTCGGCGTCGAGGCAGCTGGGGTTTTCGCCGCTGAAGCCGTTGTCGCGGAGGACCCGCTGCTTGAAGGCGGCCATCCAGGCGATCGTCGCGGGATCGGTCAGGTCGGGGGCTTCGACGTTGACGTCGAGCTGTCCGGAGACGCCGGTCGCGTCCTGGAGCTCGTTCAGGTCGTGGACGGCGGGCAGGTTCTGGGGGGCCAGGGAGCGGATGTCGGAGGCCGTTTCTATCTGGGTGCCGGCGGCCCAGCCGACGACTGCCAGGGCGAGGCTGACTCCCAAGACTCGCCGGGGATGAGAAAGAGCCAGGGATAGGAGGCGCTCCGGCGCGCGGTCGCCACGGGGTGAGGATCCCGCAGGGCCGGCGGGACGCAGGCTGAGGGCGGCGAAGCCGGCGGTGAGGGCGAGGAGGAAGGCGATGGCGACGCCAATCAGGAGGAGCAGGCCGAAGCTGCGGACCATGGGGGTTGGGGAGAGCTGGAGGGCGAGGAAGCCGGCGGTGGTTGCCAGGCAGGCGGTGGCGATCGTGGGGCCGCCTTTGGTTGCGGCCGCGCGGGCGGCGGCGGCACCGGTGAGTCCATCTGCCGTCGCTTCGTCGAAGCGGGATTGGAACTGGATCGCGTAGTCGACGGCGAGGCCGATCAGGATCGGGAGGACGGCGATCGAGGCCATCGTCAGGGAGCCGCCGAAGAGTCCGAGGAGGCCGAAGACGATTGCCGCGGCGGCGAGGGCGACAGCCAGCGGCAGCAGGCGCAGGCGGGAACGGAAGACGGCGAGGAGGGTCAGCGCCATTACCGCCAGCGCCACCGCGAAGAGGACCAGCAGGGCGTCCTCGAGCGCGTGTTCGAGGCCGTCGACGACGACCGGGGCGCCGGAGACGACGTAGCTGCCGCCCTTCAGGGCAAAGCAGGGAGCGGGCTTCCCTTCCTCGGCACAGGCCTGGCGCGGCGTCGTGTCGTTGACGACGGCGTCGATCAGGCCGAGGGCGCGATCGCGTTCGGCGGCGCTGAGGCCGGGCTTGAGCCTGACCACGATCTGAGCCGAGTGGCTATTGGGAAAGAGGTAGGCGAGACGCGCCTTCGGCGTGCCCCGGGCACGGGAGAGGTCGAAGACGACGGTGGCGACGAATTCTTCGTTGTCGATGCTCGGCGGGCTTGTGATGCCGTAGTGGGTGGCGATCGCGAGCAGGAACTGGCGCAGTTCCTGCGGGGGCACGTGCCGCGCCAGCCGCCGCAGCTGGCGATCGATCTGGACCACCGCCTCGTTGAGGAAGGTCGCCGGGCCGGAGACGAACTCGACCGGGTCGAGCGCGGCCAGTTCCGCACAGGGCCCGGGGATCGGCGTCGCCCCGGCTGGGACCTTGCCGGACAGGCAGCCCTCCAGGCGCAGCAGCCGGAAGATGTTCGAAGTCAGGATCAACCGCTGTAGATCCCCCTTCGCCAGCACCACCACCGGTTCTTCGCCGAAGGCCTGGCGCACCTGCTGCGTCGCCCCGTAGGTTGCCGTGTCGGTGTCGACCAGCGTCCCCACCCCGGCGTCGGTGGGGAGCTGCGTCGCCCCGATCCCGGCGACGATCGCGAGCGCGAGACTGACCGCCAGCACCGCCCGGGCATGCCCAGCGGCCCACGCCGCGACGCGGCCGAACCACTGCCCGACGTTCAACTCAGTCCATCGAGAGCGGGCCGCTGACGTCCGCGTTGAGGAACTGGTTCACGAACGGGTTGCTGGAGTCGAACAGCTCTTCTTTGGGGCCCGACTCGACGATCTTGCCGCTCCAGAGCACGGCGATGAAGTCGGCGATCCGCCGGGCCGTACCGAGATCGTGGCTGATCACCAGGTAGCAGCCGCCGTTCTCGGCGTGGACCTCGCGGATCAGCTCGCAGAGCAGCGCCGTGCGGACCGGGTCGAGGCCGGAGTCGGGCTCGTCGAACATCACGATCGCCGGTTCCAGCACCAGCGCCCGGGCGAAGCCGGCGCGCTTGCGCATCCCGCCGGAGAGCTCGTTCGGCATCTTGTAGGTCGCCTCGGCGAGGCCGACCTCTTTGAGCCGGCGGTTGACGATCTCGCCGATCTCCTCCTCGCTTTTGTCGGTGTGCTGGCGCAGCGGGAAGCAGGTGTTGTCGTAGATGTTCATCGAGCCGAAGAGGGCACCGTCCTGGAACAGCAGGCCGAACTTTTTGCGCACCTCGAAGAGTTCGTCGTCGGTCATGTTCGGGATCGATTCGCCGTGCACCAGCACGTCGCCGGAGTCCGGGTAGAGCAGGCCGACGATGTGCTTGATCAGCACGCTCTTGCCGGTCCCCGAGGGGCCGAGCACCATCGAGACCTGGTCTTCGGGCAGGCCGAGGTTGAGGCCGTTGAGGATGCGGGCGCGGCCGAACTGTTTGACCAGGTCGATGATCTCGATCGCGTCCTCCCCACCGTGGTCGCGCTTGCGGCCGGTGTGGAAGCGGTAGGGGTCGTGCTCGCGGGGGTCGACGCCGGGGATGACGAAGTCGCGGCCCATCACCGAGCCGTCCTCGCTCACATAGGGGCCACTGGCCTCGGCGCTTTCTGGGTGGCCGGGCTCGAACCCCGCCTGGGGGTCGACCGGCGTGGCCAGGTCGGCGCTGGTCTCGGCCTCCGGCTCGAAGTCCCTGCCCGCGGTCTCGTTGATGCGCTCTTGCTCGTCCATGGACAAGTTCAGCCTCCTATCGGCGCCCTCGGGTTGGCCCCCCAGAAGACAAGGGTCCCAAGCATCCCGATGATGTGGACTAAGACGATGTTGAGGACCATCGACTTCGCCGTCGCGGTCCCCACCCCGACCGGCCCTCCGGAGGCCGTGTAGCCGTAGTAACAGCCGACCAGCACGATCGCGGTCGCCATCACCATGCCCTTGATCAAGCTGAAGATCAGGTCGGGAGGGTTCTGGAACATCCAGAAGATCAGGAAGTAGCCGCCGGAGGAGACGTCGCCGATCTGCTTGACCACGGCCAGGTAGCTGGCCAGGTACATGATCCCGATCCCGACCAGGTACATGAAGGGGAAGGAGATCCAGGCGGCGAGCAGGCGGGTGGCGCAGAGGAAGGTGATCGGCGGCACCCCCATCACCTCGAGCGCGTCGATCTCGTCGGAGATCCGCATCGCCCCGAGCTCGGCGACGATCCCGGTCCCGACCTTGGCCGCCAGCATGTAGCCGAAGGCGTAGGGCATGATCTCGCGCAGGTCGCACCAGGCGGAGAAGACGCCGGCATAGGCGGGGGCACCCTGGGCGCGCAGCAGGTAGGCGCCCTCGATCCCGCATTGCAGGCCGAGGGTGAAGACCAGGCCCCAGATGATCAGGGCCGAGCCGAGGATCAGGATCCCGGCCTGGCGCAGGCTCTCGCCGAAGAAGCGCAGGACGCGGCCGGAGTAGACCTGGCCGGCGACGCCGGAGCCGAAGCGGGCGATCTCCCCGAAGGAGTCGAGCCAACCGCGCGGGACTGCCAGCCAGGGATTCATCGGATCGTCTGCAGCTCCGGGTTGGTGGCCAGCAGGGTCTGGGTGAAGACGTAGTTGAAGGCGAAGACGCCCATGAAGGAGATGACGACGGCCTCGTTGACGGCGCGGCCGACGCCCGCCGCGCCTCCGGACGCAGTCATCCCTTTGTACGAGCAGACGACGGCGATCAGGGCACCGAACAGGGTGCACTTGATGACCGAGCCCCAGAGGTCGGTGATCGAGGCGTTGGAGAAGAGCGTTGCGAAGAAGCCGCCGAGCGGCTGGTGGTAGAGCATCTCGGTGAGGATGCCGCCGCTGATCCCGAAGACCAGGGCGTAGATGTCGAGCAGGCCGGTGATCAGCATCAGCGCCAGGAAGCGCGGCACGACCAGGTTCTTGATCGGGTCGACGCCGAGCACCTGCAGGGCGTCGAGCTCCTCGCGGATCTTGCGGGCGCCGAGGTCGGCGGTGATCGCGGTGCCGGCGACGCCGGCGACGACGACCGCGGTGACGAAGGGGGCGAACTCGCGGATCGAGGCCAGCACGAAGAAGCCGCCGAGCCGGTCGAGGGCGCCGAACAGCGAGAGGAAGTTGGCCGCCTGCAGGCCGGGCGCGCCGAAGCCGAAGGCGACGGTCGAGACCAGCAGCGGGAACCAGCAGAGCTGCAGGGCGAAGAGGAACTGGCCGATGAACTCCTCGCCGTAGGGATAGGGCGGCCTGACCGCGGACACGAGCGTCCGCGCGGTGAGGATCATCATGTCCCCGACCACTTCGAACAGTGACTTGGCGGGCAGAAATGCCCTGTTGACCGCGGCTCCGACCATCTGCTCCTCCGGCGAGTTGCATCGCACGCACGCGACACCCCACTCGCCATTGAGTCTATGGGATGGGTCAGCCCTAACCGTTAGCCAAGTGTTGAGATCCGGCTAACCGTTTCGGCGGCCGCGAAAAGCCCGCGGATGCGGGGAAACCCCGTGCTATGTTGCGGCCGCTTTGCGGGGGACCGGAAGACATTCCCGGCGTTCCCGCCTCCAAGCCACGGCGACTGGGGTTGCCGCCGTGGCCGTGGCGGCGCTGCTGGCCGCCTGCGGTGGGGAATCCTCATCGGACGCAAACCAGCCGGGGGGCACCTACGGCGTGCGGGTGACCGACGCCAGCTTCCCGACCGAACAGCACCTCGGCCAGACCTCGCTGATGCGGCTGGCGATCCGCAACACCGGCAAGAAGACGCTGCCGACACTGGCCGTCACCGTCTCGGTCGCCGGCAAGGAGGGCCAGGACTCCGTGCTGCCGTTCGGCATCCGCGATCCGGAGGCCAACCTCGCCCAGCCCGACCGTCCGGTCTGGGTGCTGGCCGCCGGCTACCCGAAACTGGCCGGCTCCTCCGAGCCCGGCGGCGCGTCGACTTCGAATCCCAAGACCTTCTCGCTCGGGCCGCTGAAGCCGGACGCGACCACGGAAGCGGTCTGGAAGCTGAGCGCCGTCAAAGCCGGCAACTTCACCGTTCTCTACCGCGTAAACGCCGGCTTAAGCGGCAGCGCGAAGGCGACGACCAACGGCGTCGCCGCCGGCGGCTCCTTCGCCACCGAAATCTCGGCCGTGCCGCCGGACACCGAAGTCACCGACAGCGGCGAAGTCGTCGAAAAGGCGACGCAGCGCCCGCGCAGCGAGCCCGGGGAATAGCCGGGCCGCCGGCGGGTAGCTTGCCCGCATGCGCCGCCTTCCCCTCGTCGCCGTTCTGATCGCCGTCCTGGCGCTGGGCCTGCCCGCCTGCGGCTCCGCCAGCCAGCGCGACCGGACCGGGACGAGCGCCCGCGCCAAGAGCGGGATCGGGCTGAAGAAGGTCGGCCAGTTCGATCACCCCGTCTACGTGACCGGCGCCCCCGGCTTCCCGAAGCTGCTCTTCGTGGTCGAACAGCCCGGCCGCGTCGCGGTGCTCAGCGGCGGTCACCGGCTCCCCCGGCCCTTTCTCGACATTCGCGGCATGGTCGGCTACGACGAAGCCGAGCGTGGCCTGCTCTCGATCGCCTTCCCGCCCGACTATCGCCAGAGCGGCAGCTTCTACGTCTATTACAACGACGACGCCGGCAACATCCGCATCGACGAATTCAAGCGCCGCGGCGCCACCCGGGCGGACCCGGGCTCCCAGCGCCGGGTGATCGAGATCCCCCACCCGATCAACGCCAACCACAACGGCGGCCAGATGCAGTTCCTCGACAACCTCCTTTACTTCGG
>DATBXZ010000080.1:0-5037 GCA_036513995.1 Solirubrobacterales bacterium
CGGCCGCAGCGCTTCCAGCAGCGCCTCGGTCTCGGCCGGCTGCTCGCCGACGATCAGGCCGGAGTGGACGTTGGGACAGGAGACGTTGAGCTCGATTGCCGCCACCTCTTCGCACTCCCCCACCGCCTCTACCAATCTTGAGAACTCGGGGCGCGAGGTCGCCATGATCGAGACGATCAGCGGCACCGGCAGCTCGGCGAGCAGTGGCAGGTCCGCAGCCAGGAACCCCTCGAGGCCCTTGTTCGGGAGGCCGATCGAGTTGATCATCCCCGCCGGTGTCTCCCAGATCCGCTGTGGGGCGTTGCCGGCGCGTGGCTCCGGCGTGATCGTCTTCGAGACGAAAGCGGAAAACGGGAAGTCCTCCAACAGCTGGTCTCCGAACACCTTGCGGGCGGCGATCGCGTCGTAGGTGCCGGAGGCATTGATCACCGGGTGGTCGAGACGAATGCCGCAGAAGTCGATGGGACTGGGGGCCTCAGCCGCGGGGCCTGTCGTCGCAGGGGACCCCCCACCCCCTGCGGTAGCTAAAGCTTCCTCGGGGGTGGGCCCCCCTACGACGCCACCCGCGGAAGAGCGCATTACCGGGCCGTCTACACAGAGGCGGTGGTAGCCCCCCTCGGGCTTGGGGACAGCGCAGCCGAAGCAGGCTCCGTAACCGCAGGCCATCGGGGACTCCATGGCTAGCTCGCAAGGGACGTTTCGGGAGTCGCAGAGCTGGGCGACGGCGTCGAGCATCGCGGGGGGGCCACAGCAGTAGACGACGGCGGATTCGGCGTCGTCGCCGGCGAGCATGGCGGCGAGCAGGTCGGTGACGTAGCCGCGGTGACCGCGGTGACCGTCCTCGGAGGCCAGCCGCACCTCGGGACAGAGATCTCCGCCGGAGCCGCAGAACAGATCCAGGCCGCCACTGTGCTCGCGGTTGCGAAAGCCGAGTAGGACCCGTAGCGGCACGCCCCTTTCCCCGAAGCTCCGCCGCAGCAGGGCCAGCGGGGCGACGCCGATGCCGCCGCCGACCAGGATCGCGCCGGCGGCGCCGGCGCGGACCTCGCGGGGCTCGGCAAAGGCATTGCCGAGCGGGCCGGTGACCCAGACCGCCTCGCCCGCCTCCAGCGCGCAGAGGCGGTCGGTTCCGGGGCCGACGCCCTCGACGAGGAAGTCGAGACGAGTGCCGGCGGCGGCCGGACCGGTCTCGGCGACCGAGATCGCCCGCGGCAGGAAGGGCCGCTCCCCCTCCCCGGCCCAGTGTGTGGCGGCAGCCAGCATGTAGAACTGGCCCGGCCGGGGCTCCGGCCCCTCCTCGTCGAGCAGCGAGAAGACGCGGTAGCCATCCGCGGCTCGATTTGCGCTGACCTCGCAGAGACGGCGGCCGAAGGGCGCGGTCATCGAGCCTCGACAGCGCCGACGCCGCCGTGGATCTCCTGGATGCTGCGCACCTCGGCGTCGCCCTGGCGGCCGGCGGCGATCGCCCGCGCCGCCGCGGTGGCGCCAGTCATCGTCGTCACGCAGGGGATGCCGTGGCGGACGGCGGCGGTGCGGATCTCGTAGCCATCGGCGCGGGCGCCGGAGCCGGTCGGGGTGTTGATCACCAGGTCGCAGCGCAACTCGCGGATCAGGTCGAGGACGTGCGGGGAGCCCTCCCCCAGTTTGTTGATGCGGGTGACCGGCACGCCCATCCGCTCGATCGCCTGGGCGGTGCCGCCGGTGGCGATCACCTCGAAGCCGAGATCGTGGAAGCGGGCGGCGAGTTGGGTGGCCGCCGGCTTGTCGGTGTCGGTGACGGTGATAAAGACCGAGCCCTCCTCCGGCAGCCTCACCCCGGCCGCCGCCTGGGCCTTGCCGAAGGCGGTCGGGAAGTCGGCGGCGATGCCCATCACCTCGCCGGTGCTCTTCATCTCCGGCCCCAGCACCGAGTCGGCACCGGCGAAGCGGGCGAAGGGCAGTACCGCCTCCTTGACGCTGACGTGCTCGGGCGGGCCGTCGGGCAGCTCCTGGTCGGCGAGGCGCTCGCCCAGCATCAGCCGCGCCGCCAGCTTCGCCAGCGGCACCCCGATCGCCTTGGAGACGAAGGGGACAGTGCGGGAGGCGCGCGGGTTGGCCTCGATCACGTAGAGCTCGCCGCCGGCGACCCCGTACTGGATGTTGAGCAGGCCGACCACACCGAGCTCGAGCGCGATCCGCTCGGTCGTCGCCCGGATCTCCTCCAGCATCTCCGCGCCGAGGCTGAGCGGCGGGATCACACAGGCGGAGTCGCCGGAGTGAACACCGGCCTCCTCGACGTGCTGCATGATCCCGGCGACCCAGACCCGCTCGCCGTCGGCCAGGGCATCCACATCCACCTCGATCGCGTTCTCGAGGAAGCGGTCGAGCAGCAGCGGGTGCTCCTGGTCGGCCTTGACGTGCGCCTTCAGATAGCCGTTCAGATCCTCGGTCGAGTAACAGATCTCCATCGCCCGGCCGCCGAGCACGAACGAGGGGCGGACCAGCAGCGGGAAGCCGACCTCTTCGGCCACCGTCACCGCCTGCTCGGCCGAGAGCGCGGTGCCGTAGGGCGGGTGCTTGATCCCGAGCCGGCGCAGCAGGGCGCCGAACTGGCCGCGGTCCTCGGCCAGGTCGATCGCGTCGACCGCGGTGCCGAGCAGCGGCACGCCCGCCTCTTCCAGGGTCCGGGCCAGCTTCAGCGGGGTCTGGCCGCCGAACTGGACGATCACCCCCTCGGGATTCTCCTCTGCGCAGACGGCGAGCACGTCCTCGGCGGTGAGCGGCTCGAAGTAGAGGCGGTCGGAGGTGTCGTAGTCGGTCGAGACCGTCTCCGGGTTGCAGTTGACCATGACCGCGTCGCGGCCCAGCTCGCGGACGGTCATCGCCGCGTGCACGCAGCAGTAGTCGAACTCGATTCCCTGGCCGATCCGATTCGGGCCGGCGCCGAGGATGACGACCGAGTCGCGCCCAGTTTGGCGCCGGACCTCGCTTTCGGGCGGGGATCCATCGCTTTTCGGACGCTCGTAGCCGGAGTAGTAGTAGGGCGTCGCCGCCTCGAACTCGGCGGCGCAGGTGTCGACCGCCTTGTAGGTGCGGACCAGGCCCTCGTTGCCGTCGCCCTCGGTCGCCAGCATCTGCAGCTCGCGCAGGAACCAGTAGTCGACCAGGCAGGCCTCGTGAATCGCCTCGATGTCGATCCCACGGCGGAAGGCCTCGAGGATCAGGTCGAAGCGCTCGGCGCAGGGCTTCTCAATTGCGATCAGCATCTCTGCTTCGCTCTCCGGCGCGTCGGGCTTGGAGTCGAGCTCGCGCGAGCGCATCGCCTTGGCGAAGGACTCGCGGAAGGTGCGTCCGATCGCCATCGCCTCGCCGACGCTCTGCATGTAGGTCGAGAGGCGGCCGTCGGCGCCGGGGAACTTCTCGAAGGCGAAGCGGGGGATCTTGGTGACGACGTAGTCGATCGTCGGCTCGAAGGAGGCCGGCGTGGCTTGGGTGATGTCGTTGGGGATCTCCTCGAGGGCGTAGCCGACCGCCAGTTTCGCCGCCATCTTCGCGATCGGGAAGCCGGTTGCCTTGGAGGCAAGCGCCGAGGAGCGTGAGACGCGCGGGTTCATCTCGATCACGGCGATCTCGCCGTCCTCGGGGTTGACCGCGAACTGGACGTTGGAGCCGCCGGTCTCGACCCCGATCGCACGGATCACCGCGATCGCGACGTCGCGCAGCTCCTGGTAGAGCGGGTCGGTCAGCGTCTGGGCCGGCGCCACCGTGACCGAGTCGCCGGTGTGGACGCCCATCGGGTCGACGTTCTCGATCGAGCAGATGATCACGACGTTGTCGTTGCGGTCGCGCATCACCTCGAGCTCGAACTCGCCCCAGCCAATCACCGACTCCTCGACCAGGACCTGGTTGATCGGGCTGGCCGCGAGGCCCTCGGTGACGACCTGGCGCAGCTCGGTCGCGTCGCGGCCGATGCCGCCGCCCTGCCCCCCCATCGTGAAGGCGGGCCGGACGATCGCCGGCAGCGAGATGCGCCCGTCGGCGAGCCCATCCTCGACCTCGCCGAGGGTCTCCACCGTGATCGACCAGGGGATGCGGATGCCCGCCCCGTTCATCGTCGCGCGGAACTCCTCGCGGTCCTCGGCGCGGCGGATCGCGGCGGCGTCGGCGCCGATCAGCTCGACCCCGAAGCGCTCCAGGGTGCCGTCCTCGTGCAGGCTCATCGCCAGGTTCAGCGCCGTCTGGCCGCCCAGGGTCGGCAGCAGCGCGTCGGGGCGCTCCTTCTCGATGATCTTGGTCACCGGTCCGGGCAGCAGCGGCTCGATGTAGGTGGCGGTGGCGAACTCGGGATCGGTCATGATCGTTGCCGGGTTCGAGTTGACCAGCACCACCTCGTAGCCCTCCTCGAGCAGGACCTTGCAGGCCTGGACGCCGGAGTAGTCGAACTCGGCCGCCTGGCCGATCACGATCGGGCCGGAGCCGATCAGGAGGATCTTCTGGATGTCGTCGCGGCGTGGCACCTGGTCAGCTCCTAGCGGGGATCCCCCGCGAGAGCGAGGAAGCGGTCGAAGAGGTGCCGGGCGTCGTGCGGACCGGGGCCGGCCTCGGGGTGGTACTGGACGGTGGCGCCGGCGACGTCGCGCAGGAGCAGGCCCTCGACCGTGCGGTCGTAGAGGTTGAGCTGGGAGAGCTCGGCGACGCCGAAGTCGGTCTCCCAGCGCACCGCCTCCTCGCCCTCGATCCGCGGCTCCCCGCCCGGCCCGGCGACCGCGAAGCCGTGGTTCTGGGAGGTGATGTCGATCCGGCCCGTCTCCAGGTCCTTGACCGGATGGTTGGCGCCGCGGTGGCCGAAGGGCAGCTTGAAGGTCTCGAGGCCAACCGCGCGGCAGAGCAGCTGGTGGCCGAGGCAGATGCCGAAGACCGGCTTCTTGCCGATCACGCCGCGGACCGTGTCGACGACGTAGTCGAGCGCCGCCGGGTCGCCGGGGCCGTTGGCGAGGAAGACGACGTCGGGGTCCTCGGCGAGCACCTGCTCGGGGCTCGAGGTGCAGGGCAGCAGGG
>DATBXZ010000081.1:0-3330 GCA_036513995.1 Solirubrobacterales bacterium
CCCCGCGCCCCGCGCCAGCCCAAGCGAGCCCCCGAGCCCGAGTCGGCTCCGTCCGTTGCGCCGCCCACGCCACCCGCCGAGGCCGGTTCTTCGCCACGCCCCAAACGCCGTCGCCGTCGCCGCTTCGGCCGCCGCGGCAAGCAGCAGGACGTGACCCTGCAGGGCCTGTTGCTGCCGCCCGAGGCCGGTCGCCAGGCGTTGCTCTGCGCCGAGACCCGCGCCGCCTGCACGGCTCTGCTGCGCGGAATCGCCGCCGATCTATCGGCCGACTCCAAGGGGCCGGACCCGGTGGCGTTGCTGATCGACCCCAGTCCCGAGGAGCTGGCCGACTGGCGCCGCGACGCTCCGCAGGCGGAGATCGTCGCCGCCGGCCAGGCGCGCCACGCCAGCGACGCCCTCGCCCAGGCCACTGCCCGCGCCGCCGCCGGCGACGACGTGATCCTCCTGGTCGACTCCCTGACCCGGCTCGGCGAGGCCTATGAGGACGCCGACGCCGCCAAGCAGTTCTTCGACGCCGGTCGCACCGCCACCGGCACCGGCACGTTGACGGTAGTAGCCGCGCTCGAGCGCTCCTGAGGCGGGCTCAGCGCCTATAGGCGATGCGGCGCCAAGAGGGCTCTTTTGAGAGCTCGATCAGCTCGGAGCTGCGGTCCGGCTGCACGTAGCCGAAGGTCTGGGTGCGCTCGTCGAAGACGACGTCGAGCTCGCCCTCCTTGACCCGCTGGTCGAGCCAGGCGCCGCGGAAGACGAGGCGGCGGATCCAGTGGACGAGGCTGCGGTTGGCGGGGCCGACCAGGTCCTCCCAGTTCTCGTTGATGTGCTCGCCGAGGGAGGAGGAGGGCTCGGCGATCTCGCCGCTGACGGCGAGGTCGAGGAGGTCGTCCAGCTCCTCCTGGCTCAGGCCCTGATGGACGAAGCCGAGCTTGACCGCGGCCTGCTCGACCCGCTGTCCGAAGTCGCTCTCGTTGAAGGCGAAGCGGAGCTCTCCGTACTCCAGCACGTAGTCGGAGCCAGACTCGTAATTCCCTCGACGGGTTGTTTTCTTATCCATGTGAGTTGAAGCCCAACTGCTCCACTAGCCCAGCGGAACAGGTCCATGATCTTGCCGATCATCGTACGCTCGTGCCTGTTCGGGGCGGTCGCTGAACGACCGTTTGCACCTGGCAAGGCTTCTTGCGCCGCCGACCGAGCACCTCGAGGGGGAGAGGCAAGCCGGGCTCGGGCCTTGACCGGGCATGGCGGCCGCACGCTTGCGCGACCTTCCCCGGCGTTGCGTCGGCGGTACCGAGGTGCCGGTCGCGACCGCTTTTCGCAGCCGCCTGCTCGGCCTCTCCGGCCTCTCTCGCGAGCAGGCCGGAGCGGGTTTGCTGATCCCGCGCTGCGCCAGCGTCCACACCTTCGGCATGCGCTTCGAGCTCGACCTCGTCTTCCTCGACTCGTGCGAGCGGCCGCTCGCGACCCTGCGCGGGGTGCCCCCGCGGCGGCTGGCCTGGCGGCGCGGGGCGACCGCCGTTCTCGAGATTCCCTCCTCCTGAGGGGGGAGAGTTTGGGGGCTGTCGCGACTTGGGGCGGGCATGTTGCCCCAGCGCCAGGAGATCGCCAGCGTCGTCGTCTGCGAGGACGACGCGATGACCCTGGAGCTGCTCTGCGATCACCTGGTGGCGGATCGCTTCGGCGTGCTGCCGGCCCCGAGTGCCTCCGACGCCCTGCGCCTCTGCCGTTACAACCAGCCCGACCTGATGCTGCTCGACCTCTCGTTGCCCGATGCCTCCGGCCTCGACGTGCTGCGCGAGATCCGCCAGGCCGACGGGGTCGAGTCGCGCTTCGACCCGCAGCTGCCGGTGATCGTACTCACCGGCCGCAGCGCCCAGACCGACCGCGTCCGCGGGCTCACCGCGGGCGCTGACGACTACCTCACCAAGCCCTTCAACATCGAAGAGCTGCGCGCCCGCATCGGCGCCGTGCTGCGGCGCCGGGCAGAGCACCGCGAAGGGCCGGTCCGGGTCGGCGAGCTGATCGTCGATCCGCTGCGTCGCAAGGTCTCGATCGGCAGCGTCGAGGTACCGCTGGCGAAGAAGGAGTTCACGTTGCTGCGCGTCCTCGCCGGGGACCCGACCCGGGTCTTCACGAAGGAAGACCTGCTGGAGACCGTCTGGGGCTACCGCAGCCCCGGCCGCACTCGCACCTTGGATTCGCACGCGAGCCGTCTGAGGAGAAAACTGGACCCGGAGCACAGCCGCTACGTCGTCAACTGCTGGGGCATCGGCTACCGCCTGATCGACGGCTGAGCTCCGGGTCGCTGTCGCTACTTCTTGGCGTCGTCCTGGGCCGGCGACTCGAAGTGGAGGATCGCCAGCTTGGTGCTAACCGAGTCGGACTTGCTGTCGGCCAGACGGGTGGCCGCTTCCCCCTGGATCTCGGTTGCCCGGTTGAGGGTGTCGGCGAGCAGCGAGGTGACGTCGGTCCAGCCCTGCTCGTCGAGGGTCAGCGGGGTGCGGCTGATGTGAGAGTCGCTGCGAGCATCGATCGCGCCGGCGACCAGGGACTCGGTGGCGTCGTGGCCGACGGTCTCGAGGATCGAGCCCGAGATGCCTTTGCGCGCCGAAGCCGGAATCTTCTCCCAGTCGCTGGCGCTGAAGAAGGCTCGCTCGGTGGCGCGGTAGAAGTGCTCGACGGCGCCCCGGCGAGGCTCGGTTTTGACCAGTTCGACGCAGTCGTACTCGAGCAGCGTTTTGACGTGGTAGCTGACGTTGCCGAGTGGCTCGCCGAGTTCCTGGGAGAGCTGGTTGGGGCTGGAGACGCCCTTGTGCAGGGAGGAGAGGATCCTCACGCGAAGGGGATGGGCGAGGGCCTTGGCGAGTTGCTGGGTGATGCCCTCGGGTGAGGTCTTGGTCTGAGCCACAGGGACGTTCTCCGTTTCTCTTTTGATGTCGGGGCGGGGTGGCCTGGGAATGGTTTTCATCCCGGTTTGCGGATCAAGTATTCCAAAGCACTCCGTCATTTCCACGTTCAACAGCCTTTTCCAATGCGGAAAATTCAAAGGGAAGTGCTTTTTTTGTTACCAATCAAAAGATCATGTGAATTAGTTTTAACGTTAAGGCTGTTTAATCCCTGCGCACCCGTCGCCCCGAGGCGCTTGGCCGAGACCGCCTTGGGATGGCGGGTGCATATCTTCTTCTCGCTGCGCTCCCTGGCGGGGGGAGAGATCGGTGGCGCCGGCTCCTTGACGGGGCCATGTGGAACGGCGAGGGGGACGCGAGTTGACGCCGGAGCTGGGGCAGGTTGTCGCGGCCTGGCCGCTCGGCGCCTCGCTGGCGGCGGCGGTTGCGG
>DATBXZ010000082.1:0-4818 GCA_036513995.1 Solirubrobacterales bacterium
CGTCTTCTGTTGGTACTCGTCGTAGTCGGGCCACTCGGAGACCATAGTCCGCCACATCTCCGGCTTCTCCTCGGCGTCGGCGGTGCGGGCTTGGGCCTGGAAGCGGTCGCCCTTGACCTGGACCTCGACCTCGGGGTTCTCGGTCAGGTTCAGGTACCAGGCGGGCGGGGCGTCGGAGCCGCCCTTGGAGGCGACGATCGTGTAAGCGTCGTCGCCGTAGGGGGCGTAGATCAGCGGGGTGGTGCGCTGCTCGCCCGACTTGCGGCCGGTGGTCGTCAGCAGCAGGGTCTGGGTGCCCCGCCAGTCGTGACCCTCCTCGCCGTCGGTGGCGCGGTAGCGCTCGACGTGCTCTTGGCCGAACAGCGGCATGCACCGATGCTAGCCAAGTCGATCGGTCGCCCTTGGCCTCAGCCCTCGCTCGTGAGCTCGTCGCGCCGCCGCTCCAGGAAGCTGCGTTCGGCATCCGAGTGCACCAGCGCCAGCGCCTGCTCGTAGGCGCCGCGGGCGTCCTCGACCCGGTCGAGCCGGCGCAACAGCTCGGCCCGCGCGGCGTGGAGGGGGTGGTAGCGGTCCAGGTCCAGTTCTTCGATCAGCGCCAGCGCCGCCTCGACCTCGCCGGCCTCGGCGATCGCCGCGGCGCGATTCAGCTCCACCACGGGCGAGCCGGTGAGGCGGGCCAGCTCTCCGTAGAGCGCCGCGATCTGCGGCCAGTCCGGTTCCCGCGCCAGGTGCAGGGAGGCGATCGCCGCTTGCAGGGCGTACTGGCCGTGTCCGCCAAGCGCGCTGGCTCGGTCGAGCGCCACCCGCCCCACCGCGATCTGCTCCCCGTCCCAGAGCGCCCGGTCCTGCTCGCCGAGCAGCACCACCGCGCCCGCCGCGAAGCGGGCCTCGCGCCGGGCATCGTGCAGCAACATCAGCGCCAGCAGGCCGTGGGCCTCGGGCTCGTCCGGCATCAGCTCGGCCAGCGCCCGGCCGAGCCGGATCGCCTCGGCGGAAAGGTCGTTGCGGCCGCCGTAGCCCTCGTTGAAGATCAGGTAGACGACGGCGAGCACGGTGGCCAGGCGGTCGGGGAGGAGGTGATCCGGGGGGATCCGGAAGGGGATGCCGGCGTCCCTGATCTTGTTCTTTGCCCGGACCAGCCGCTTCGCCATGGTTGGCTCCGGGACGATGAAGGCGCGGGCTATCTCCGCCGTGGTCAGGCCGCCGAGCGTGCGCAGCGCCAGCGCCACCTGGGCCTCGGTCGCCAGCGCCGGATGGCAGCAGGTGAAGAGGAGCTCGAGTCGCTCGTCGGGGAAGATCGTGTCTGGGATCTCGTCGTCCACGGTTTGGGGAACCTCGAGCAGGCGGGTCTTGGCGGCGAGGGTGCGGTCGCGCCGGATGCGATCGATCGCCTGGTTGCGAGCCGTCGCGATCAGCCACGCCCGCGGATTGGTGGGAGCGCCCTCTCGCGGCCAGCGCTCGGCGGCGATCGCGAACGCCGACTGCGTGGCTTCCTCGGCGAGGTCGATGTCGCCGAGGAAGCCGACGAGGGTGGCGAGGACGCGCCCCCACTCGTCGCGGAAGGCGCGCTCGATCAGCGTTCCACCACGGGTCGCACCTCGATCGAGCCGCCCAGCCTGGCGGCTGGGATCCGGGCCGCGATCTCGAGCGCGGCGTCGAGGTCGTCGGCCTCGAGCAGGTAATAGCCGCCGAGCACCTCCTTGGTCGTCGCGAAGGGCCCGTCGGTGGTCAGGGCCTGGCCGTTCTCGACCCGGACCGTGGTCGCGGTCTCCGACGGCTGCAGCTGGTTGCCGCCGGTGACGCCGGGGGTCTCGGAGATCGCGTAGTACTCGCCCATGATCGCCTGCTGCTCGGCCTCGGAGAGCTTGTCGAACTCGTCCGTCGCCTCGCCCGAGTAGATGAGGAGCATGTATTGCATCGTTGCCTCCTTGGAGTGAATGGTCGCATCTAAGACGAACGGGATCTCCGCGCATGGACAGGGCGGGTAGATTTTCCGTCGATGGCGACGCCCTTCGAGATCGGAACCCGTTACGAGCGCCCGCCGGCCGAGGGGCCGTCGTGGTTCCACGACGCGCTCGCCGAGGTGCGCAGCGCGCGCGAGGGTGACGTGCCGATCCGGGTCGAGGCGACCACCGGCCACCGGGTCGACGCGCTGCTGATTGAGCTCGACCCGGCGATCTCCGCGGGGCCGCACGGCAAAGTCAGCCTCGACTCCCACGGCGAGGACCTGGTGATCGGCTCGGAGATGATCGCCGCCTTCACCCTGCTGCCCGGCGCGACCCGCAAGCGCGAGGACGACTCCGAGGCCTGAGGGCGGGCGGCCTTGGGCCGCTTCGCTAACGCCTTTTGGCGGGCTGCTCGGGCGCCGGCAGTTTCAGCCGCTGGCGCGCCGCGGCGACGGCCGAGACCGAGGAGCGGCAGGCTTTGGCGATGGCGCCGTCGCCGTGATCGGGCCGGCGGCTGACCTCGAACTCGATCAGCGCCGCGCGCCGCAGTTTGGCGCGGACTTCGATCGGGCTGTCGTCGGGGGCCGACTCCAACGCCGCCTGGGCGGCGCGGTCGCGCCGGCAGTTGAGGCAGAAGGTGCCGTCCTTGCCGCGGTCCCAGGTCTCGGGGAACCGCACGCGGCTGCCGTCGATCTGCGCGATCGAGACGCCGCACTGGTCGCAGGTCCACTTCTTCGCGGTTTTCGTCTGGGTTGCGGTGCTCATGCGGCCACCTTTGCCTTGCTGCGACGACGGCGCCGGCGCCGCTTCTGCGCGGCGGAGGCGCTGCCGTTGCCGTTGGGGTTCGAGTTGGTGTTGGAGCGGGTGGAGGCGGTTTCGGTCTGGGCCGAGCCGGCGGGCCGGCCGAGGTCGAACTCGCGGCTGAGGCCGAGGTCGAGGGCGATGCGGCGCATCTCCCCGACCTGGTCCTCGAGCACGAAGCTGATCCCGGCGCCACGGTTGCCGGCGCGGCCGGTACGGCCGATCCGGTGCGTGTAGGCGTCCTGGTCGCCGGGGGCGTCGAAGTTGATCACGTGGGTGACGTCGGCGACGTCGATCCCGCGGGCGGCGACGTCGGTCGCGATCAGGGTGTCGACCTCGCCCTTCTCGAACCGCGCCAGCGCCCGTTCGCGCTGGCCCTGGCTCTTGTCGCCGTGCATCGCCACAGCCTCGACCTCGCGGCTGCGCAGTCGCTTGACCAGCCGGTCGGCACCGCGCTTGGTGCGCACGAAGACGAGCGTACGCCCGCGATCGGCGTCCTTCAACTGCACGGTCAGGTGGTCGAGCTTGGCGCTCTGGGACTCGACGTGGACGAAGCTGTGCTCGATGTCCCGCTCGCGGTGCTCGGTCGGCTCCTGGGTGTGGCGCCGGGCCCGGTGGGTGTAGGCGGCGGCGAGCTTGCCGGTCGCGCCCTCCAGGGTGGCGGAGAAGAAGAGGGTCTGGCGGTCGTCCGGAGTCTGGCCGACGATCCGGCTGACCGCCGGTTTGAAGCCCATGTCGAGCATGCGGTCGGCCTCGTCGAGGACGAGGATCTGGACGCGGTCGAGCGAGATCGTGCCGCGGCTGAGCAGGTCCTCGAGCCGGCCCGGGGTGGCGACGACGATGTCGGCGCGGCGGGCGGCGTTGCTCTGCGGGCCGAAGCCGACGCCGCCGTAGACGGCAGCGATGCGGAGCTCGCGGGCGCGGGCGATCGAGTCGAGCTCGTCGACGATCTGGCTGGCGAGCTCGCGGGTCGGGGCCAGGACCAGGGCGGAGAGCCCGGCGCCCGGCTCGATGCTGTCGACCATCGGAATCCCGAAGGCAAGGGTCTTGCCCGAGCCGGTCGGGGACTGGACCAGCAGGTCGTGGCCGTCGAGCGCGTCGCTGACGACCAGCTGCTGGACGGGGAAGGGCTGGGTGATGCCGCGGGCCGCGAGTGCGCCCACCACAGGGTTAGAGATGCCGAGATCGGCAAAAGACTTCAAGATGTATGTGCTCCTTATTGTGCGATTCAGGGAGATTCAGAAGCCCCAAAACGCTGAAAGCGAGCGGAGGAAACGGAACCTCTCGGGTGGCGGTGGCGCCAAGCCCGACCCGACAACCGTAGCAGGCCGCCGTTTTTGGCCTGCTTCTAGGCACTTTTTGCGCGTTTCCTACACTTGTCGGGTGAGTTTGGGTACCGGGACAGAGCAGACCTACACGCTGTACAGGCGGGGAATCGAGCTGCTCGAAGACGGCGACTTCGTCGACGCCACCGAGCCCCTCGCCGAGGCCGCCCGGCGGGCGCCGGAGAAGGCCTCGGTGCGCGAGGCCCTGGGCCGCGCCTACTACCGCGCCGGCCGCTTCGCCAAGGCGGCGGTCGAGTTCGAGGCCGTGGTCGAGGCCCACCACGTCGACGACTACGCCCACTTCTGCCTCGGCCGCGCGCTCAGCATGACCGGCCAGGTCGAGCGCGCCCGCCACCACCTGGCGCTGGCCGCGAACCTGCGCCCGGACCGTAGCGACTACCGCTTCTACCGCCGCCTCCTCGACGCCTGAGATCGCTGGACGCGGCGCGGGGCGGGCCTCAGAGGCCCTTGACCAGCTTGCCGACGTTTTCGGCCGAGAAGTAGGGGCCGAAGGTCGGCGACCTCTTGCTGAAGTCGAGATAGGTGTTGATGCCGTCGATCTCGCTGCCGCCGGCGATCAGCCAGCCGCCGCCGCTGCTGCCCGGCGGCCAGTGGCAGCGGATGCTCATGGTCGGGGGGCCGGGGAGGGGATTGGAGAGCGGGTCGTCGCCGATGTAGGGGGAGGTGCAGCGCTGCATGTACCTGGTTTCGCCGGGATAGCCGAAAGCCTGGAAGGTCTGGTGGCG